>JBDTPR010000097.1:0-13792 GCA_039932635.1 Candidatus Solibacter sp. | reverse complement strand
TGACCCAGATGCGGTACGGGTCGCGCGTATTGCGCCAGGGAAGGTCGCGATACCCGCGGGCGTACCAGGCGAGCAGCAGGCGGCCGATACGCACCTTACTCAATGACGCGCAGCCACTCCGCCACCACGGCGAAGCCTTCCGGGTCCACATCCCAGGCTTCGAACTCAGGATTCAGCGGCTCCAGGCGGATCTGCTCGTGCCGCCATTCGCCATCCTCGGATGCGACCTTGCGGCTGGTGTAGCGCTTGATGGTGTAGCGCGCCGAGCCATCGAGCACGCCGAAGCGCTCCACCAGCAGGATCTTGCCCTGCCGCGACCCCTGCGGATTCAGGCGGAAGAGATTGAGGCTACCATCGGGGATGCGCGGCTCCATGGAGCGCCCTTCCACGTGGGCGATGAAGAGATCGGGCGCGAGGCGTTGGCCCTCGGGTGCGGGCACCCAATCTTCGACATCGGAGAGCATCTCGTCGCCCAAGCCCCCGGCAGCGGCGCGCAGACTGATCAACGGCAGATGGGTGCCGAACTGCTCGACGGGGGTGTCTTCCACATGCTCGCGATAGAGACGATCGAGCACCCGCGAGAAGGCATCCACGGCCACCGCCTGCCGTTCGCTGACGCGTAGCGCTCCGGAGAGCGATTCCTCGATGGACTGCAGATAGGCCTCGGACCCCAATTCCGAAAGGCATTGGCGGATGTGGGCTTCCATGGCTTCGAAGACCTCGGCATCGTCGGGTTCGGCGATCGCGGTGAAATCGCGCCGCATGCGAAACCAGGGCCTGCCGGTTTCCAGATCGAGCAGCAGCACCGCCACGGGACACGGCGGACGGGCGGGCAGCACCGCATCCAGCAGCACGTAAGCGCCCCGGCGGGCGCCGATCGAAACTACGCTGGATGGCACCTTATTATCCTAATCCACCTATCGGCCACAAAGGTAGCGTCGTGAGCCTGTAGCTACTTTTTCGCCGGCGGCACAGGCGGCGCGGCATCCGCTGCCGGCGCAGCCTGAGGCGCCGATCCGGGCACTTCGTAGGGATAGTAGCCTTCGCGCGCGCTGATCTTCACGTTGGACAGCCCGGGAATATCCACTACGATCTTGCGGTACGTCTTGGGCTTCACGTCGGCATCGAAATCCGGACGGTAGCGCAGAATGTATTGCGTGGTGATCTCGCCGCCGATGCCGCCAACCGCCTTGATGATGCCGTTGGAAATCTCGGCCGCGTAGCCGCCGGTGCCCACGGTCAGGGCGTAGTTGCCGTCATCGGAAGGGTTGGAAAGGTAGCCCGATACGTTCTTGTACAATGCGTTCAACGGGTATTCGACGTGCCCGCCGGTCTTCTTGGTGAGGCGCTCCAGCACTTCCTGACTCTCGTTGGAGAAACCGAAGGCCATCGTGCTGACCGCGTACACGGTCACCAGGTTGCGCTGCGCGAGTTCCAGCACTTCATCCAGATTGTGGTTGCTGGCGTTGTCGTGCCCATCGCCCACCACGATGATGACGCGGCGGGGTTCATACGGTTCGCCCTTGACCAGGTCGCGGCGGGTGCAGGCCAGGTAGATGGCATCGTACAGGGCGGAGCCGCCGCCGGGCTTCATTTTGCGGACCTTATCGGCGATCTTGTCGGAATCCCAAGTGGTATTGACCGCGATATCGGCGGTGTTGGCGTAGGAAATCAGGTAGCCGGTGTAGCGCTTGTCGCCGGGCAGCAGGTTCCAGACCAGCTCCAGAATCGCGTCCTGATAGGTCTTCCAGTGAATCCGCGAATTGTTGCTGAGATCGATCAGGAAGCCGACCACGATGGGCTGCTTCTCGTCATGACTGAAGAATTCGATGTTCTGCGGACGGCCTTCGTCCAGGACCCGGAAATCCTTCTTCACCAGGTTGGAGACGAAACGCCCTTTATCGTCGGTCACGGTGACCGGGACGATGACTTCAATAGAGGTGGACTTGAATTGCGCAGGCGGCGGTGTTGGCGCCGGAGTCTGTGCCGGCGCTGCCGGTGGGGTGGTCTGGGATACGGCGGGCAGACAGAGCATCAGACCGCAAAGAAACGGGACGGCGAAAACGCGTGAAGCAGACATGACGTCAATAGTCCTAACGGTGATCGTCTAGAGAAGATCTGACTGTTGGTCTTATTCTAGCAGGGCAAGGCGTTACCGAATACCTGTGCAGAATTTGCACACTCCGGCCCCTTCGGTCACGGAAAATACAGCCGTCGAACGTGGCAATTCCCTTGCTTGTTTCCAGGATGATGCTACCCAGCGCTCGATATTTGTGGCCCTTCTCACTCTGCCTCGCGATTCCCGGCCTGATGGCCCCCCTAATGGCACAAAGCTACGTGCCGCTGACCCCCGGCGCGAGGGTTCGCGACTACCTAAAAGATAGCTTCAACCCCCTCTACCTGGTGACTGGTTCGGCAGGCGCCGCCGTCGGGCAGTGGCGCGATAGCCCCCACGAGTGGGGTCAGGGCGGCGCGGGTTTCGGCCGCCGGCTGGCGAGTTCCTATGCGCAGCACCTGACCACCGACACGCTCATGTTCGCCACCTCTTCCCTGCTGCGCGAGGACAATCGCTACGTGCCGAGCCCGCCCGCGGGGGTCAAAGCGCGGATCGGCTACGCCCTGAAAAGCACCTTCCAGGCGCGCCACGACGATGGTTCGGTGCACTTTTCGATCTCGCGAATCAGCTCGATGGCCGGGTCTTCCTTGATCTCGCGCACTTGGCAGCCGCCAAGTTCCGCGAAACTGAGCAGCGCCGGAATCAACTTCGGAGCGTCGCTCGGGTCGGCCATGGGCTTTCAGGTGGCCCACGAGTTTCTGCCCTTCCTGTGGCGCCGGAAGTGACAAAAACGAAGCCAATTTCCCGGCATCCGTGGCTCGAATTACTGCGTCCGCAGGCGAAAGCCATGTCGTTCGCCCTGGTTGCCGTGGTCGGCGAGACCATCACCGACCTGCTGCAGCCCTGGACGCTGAAGATTGTCCTGGATAACGTCGTAAAATCGAAGCCAATTCACGGCCACGGCTGGCTGGACCGCGTGGTGCTGGCCACCGCGGGCACCGACCCGCTGGCAGTGCTGCGCTTCGCAGCCATCGCGAGCCTTGCGGTGGCGCTCTTCGGAGCGGTCTGCTCCTACGCCGAGAAGTATCTGACCACCAGCGCCGGCCAGTGGATGATGCACGATCTGCGCCGCACCTTATATTCCCACGTGCAGCGCCTCTCGCTCTCTTACCACGACAACAAACAGACCGGCGACCTCTTGAGCCGCGTGACCAGCGACATCGATTCGGTGCAGAGTTTCGTCGCCTCGGGAGTGTTGGGGGCGGTGATTAACCTGTTGACGCTGTTCGGCATGGTTAGCGCCATGTTATACATCAACTGGCGCTTCACGCTGATCGCGCTTTCGGTAGCGCCGGTGCTCTTCGTAGTGATCTACAGCTTCACGCGGCGCATCAAGAAGGCCGCGCGCGAGGTGCGCAACAAGGAGGGCGAAATCGTCTCCGTGATCCAGGAGGTGCTGACCTCGATCCGCGTGGTAAAGGCGTTCGCCCGCGAGGATTACGAACAGAAGCGCCTGGAGGAAGAGAGCCTGGAATCGGTCGAGATCGCGCTGCGTGCCCGCTCGCTGAAGGCGCGGCTCTCGCCAATTGTGGAGGTCATCGTGGCGGTGGGGACGGCGATGGTGCTGTGGTTCGGCGCCCGTATGGTGCTGGCCGGCCAATTGTCGGCGGGTTCGCTGGTGGTCTTCATTCTGTACCTGGGGAAGATGTACAAGCCCATGCAGGAACTCTCCAAGACCACCGATGCGTTCTCCAAAGCCACGGTGGGTTACGAGCGCATTCGCGAGATTCTGGACACCGAGCGTGAGGTGGCGGACCTGCCGGGCGCGCGCCCGGCACCACCGCTCAAGGGCAGCATCGAGTTGGAGAACGTCAGCTTCCACTACACGCCGGAAACGCCAATTCTGCGCGGCGTGACCCTGCGCGTGGAGCCGGGGCAGACCATCGCCCTGGTGGGTCCGACGGGCGCGGGGAAGACCACCGTGATCAGCCTGATCCCCCGCTTTTACGATCCCGTCGAAGGCGTGGTCAAGATCGACGGGCGGGATGTCCGCGAGTACACGCAGGCTTCCCTGCGCCAGCAGATCAGCCTGGTGCTGCAGGAGACCATCCTGTTCCACGGGCCGATCTGGAACAACATCGCGTATGGCAAGCCGGGAGCCAGCCGGGAAGAAATCTACCACGCCGCCGAAATCGCGAATGCCCGCGAGTTCATCGAGAAGCTGCCGCACGGGTACGACACGGTGGTGGGCGAACGCGGCGTGACGCTTTCGGGCGGCCAGCGACAGCGCATCGCGATCGCGCGCGCGGTGATCCGTAACACCCCGATTCTGATTCTTGACGAGCCCAGTTCCGGGCTCGACGCCGGGTCGGAGAAGCTGGTGTTCGAAGCGCTGGATCGCTTGATGGAGGGCAGGACCAGTATCGTGATCGCCCACCGCCTGGCCACCATTCAGCGTGCCGATAAAATCTACGTGCTCGAGCAGGGCGCGGTGCGCGAGAGCGGGACGCACGAGGAATTGCTGCAGGCCGGAGGGCTCTACAGCGAATTGCACGAACTGCAATTCCGCGATGAACACGAGCTCACGGGTAACTAGGGTAGTTTCCAACTCACACCTTCACCGCAGAGAAGCGGAGGCGCAGAGGAAAACGCAGAGGAGGCCACCGCGAGACACGACAATAGCCCGCGTGAATCTGTGTCCATCCGTGGCCAATTCATCCTGCTTACAATTCGCTAAGCACGATGATGCGGTCCGAGAGCAGGCGGACGAAGTATTCCACTTCTCCAGGAGGATAGCCGGCGCAGCGAAAGGCGTCGCGCAGTTGGGTCGGCGTAAGGCGCGACAGCAATTGCCCGATCCAACGCGCATCGGCGACCGGCACATGGCGCCCGAGGCTCTCCATGCGAACCCGGCTGACGTACTCCTTGGGATTGAACGCGTAGATCAGCGAAGGTCGCGCCGGCGCCTGGAAGTCCACGAAATCGCTGCTCACTTTACTGATGAATTTGGATTCGCTGTACGAATCGAGATTGCCCTTGGAGCGGTCGCGGGGCCAGGTGCGACTGGCCGACCCAAAGGTCGCACCCAGGTCGCTGACCATGTAGATGCGCCGGTTGTCTACCAGGTAGATGGCGTTGTTGACATCCTTTAAATCCCAGTTGTTCATCACCGCCATCAGCGCGCGCAGCCCATTCCACTCGCGGGTTCCGGTGAAATCGCTATCCTTCCAACTCCACGTTCCAAGCTTCTCTCCTTCCGGGTCGCGCTTGAGGCGCACCTCGCGCAGCACACCGCCGGGCTCTACCAGGTCGTTGCCGCGGTGCAGGTGTTCAGGCATGCCCGCGATCACGATCTCGGGCAGGAAGTAGTCTTCGTTGACGTGATAGCCGACGGCCCAGGTAATCCGCGAGGCGACGGTTTCCGGCCGCGCCTCGATGCCGAGCTTCACTTTCCACTTGGCGCCGGACGCATCCTCGACGACGAATTTCGGATTGGTTCCGTCCAGGTCTTCCTTGACGAATTTGAACGGCGCGCGCGGCTGGTGCGCCTTGCCGCCCGCTCCATAATAGAGGTCTCGCGCCGCTACGTCGCCGGGCTCCGTCCAGAGACTGGCGTTGCCACGCTCGGCCGTGGAGTCCGCGGCAAGTATGGCGGTCAGCATTAGCAGTGCGGGAAAGAGCTTCGAACGTTTGATCACAGTGCGGAACATCGTCCCTCCTGGTACGCCAGTGAACGGCGCGAGAACTGCACGTAAAAGTGCAGGAGCGATGCCAACGTGCGTAAACAGTCAGAGACGGGTTCACGGCAGCCGTCGACAAAGCTACTGATTCAACCCGGAGATGGGATCGATGCCCTGCTCGAAGGCATCGCTAGGGCGAAGAAGTGCATCGAGATCGCTATCTTCCGCTTCGACCAGACGAAGATTGAACAGGCGCTGGAGAAGGCGGTGGGGCGCGGCGTGGCGGTCAGCGCGCTGATCGCATCGGTGAATCGCGCCGGCGAGAAGCACCTGCGCGCGCTCGAATTGCGTCTGCTGGGAGCCGGCGTAAAAGTTGCCCGCACGGCCAGCGACCTGGTGCGCTACCACGCCAAGTATATGGTTGTGGACCAGCGCTGGCTCTATGTCCTGGGCTTCAACTGGACGCACGCCGATATCGAGCGCAGTCGCAGCTTCGGGTTGATCACCAGGAATCCGGCGGCGGTGCGCGAAGCCATGCGCCTGTTCGATGCCGACTCGCGCCGCGTGCCGGTGGAGCCGCCGCCATCCAGGCTTGTGGTCAGCCCGTTGAACGCGCGCCGCCAATTGGCTTCGTTCCTGCTTCAGGCCAGGAAGGAACTGGTCATCTACGATCCCAAGGTGGGCGACAAGGAGATGCTGAAAATCCTCGCCAAGCGCGCCAAGGCGGGTGTGAAGATCCGCATTCTGGGCAAAATACAGCACCCCATCGCGGGCGTGCAGGCGCACAAACTCGCCGGCCTGCGACTGCACACGCGCACCATCGTCCGCGACGCGACCGACGTTTTTGTGGGCAGCCAGAGCCTGCGAGCGGCGGAACTGGAGGTGCGGCGCGAAGTGGGCCTGATTGTTCGCGATCAAGCCGTGGTCACCGCCGTGCTGTCCACGTTCGAAGCGGACTGGGAAGAGACGGAGCAGGCCGAGCGCGTTGCGCCGCAGGCGCCGCTGGTGAAGATGGCCAGGAGACTCGCCAGGGCCGTAGTGAAAAAACTGCCGGCAGTGGTGCCGAACCTCAACGGGAAGAGTGAGCAGGAGCAGACTCACGACCCTGAGGCCATAGCTCAAGAGGTGGCGGAGATCGTGAAGGACGCCGTGAAGGCCGGCCTGGGCGCATGAAACTGGCGATTGTATGCATGGCGGCGGGCGCTTTTCCCTGGACGGTCTGCGCTCAGGATAAGGTGAACCAGGGATCTCTGGTGCTGCAGGAATTTGCGCAGCGCGTGGCCGCTTACATGAATCTCCACCGCGCCGCCGCCGCGCACATCCCGGGCTTGAAGCCGACCAAGACGGTCGCGGAACTGGAACGCCACGAGCGCGCCCTGGCGCACCACATTCGTGAGGCGCGGGAAGGAGCCACACAGGGAAACATCTTCACACCGGAAATCGCCGCGCAGTTCCGTGTTTTGATCGGCGAGACCATGAAAGGGCCGCCGGCCGTGCGCATTCGCGACAGCTTGAAACAGGCCGAGCCGGTGTGGCTGAGCAAGCTGCAAGTCAACGCCGTCTATCCACACGCGGTACCCCTGCAATCTTCACCTCCGACGCTGTTGATGAATTTGCCCCAGCTCCCCTCCCAGCTGGAATATCGTTTCGTAAGCCACAGCCTGATTCTGCGCGATCTGGAGGCGAACCTGATCGTCGATTTTATTCGCGATGCGATTCAATAAACTACTGCGCCTGCTCGCGCCCCTGGCGATGCTGGGCGGTGCGGTTGACAACGCGGCCGACCTCAAACTGCCGAACGCGGAGAAATCCGTACGCTTCGCCATCATCGGCGACAGCGGCACCGGGCTAAAACCTCAATTCGATGTGGGGCGTCTGATGGTTGAGTACCGTGCCAGCTTCCCTTTCGATTTCGTGGTGATGCTGGGCGACAACATCTACGGCGGAAAATCGCCGGCCGATTTCAAGCGCAAGTTCGAGGACCCTTACGCCCAGCTGCTGAGTGCGGGCGTCAAATTCTTCGCAGCCCTGGGTAACCACGACGGCACCAACGAACGGTACTACAAGCCCTTCAATATGGACGGGCGGCGCTATTACAACTACAAGCGCGACGAGGTGGAGTTCTTCGCCCTGGACAGCAATTATATGGACCCCGAGCAGATGAACTGGCTGCGCGAACAGCTCAAGAAGTCCAGCGCCAAATGGAAGCTCTGCTACTTTCACCACCCGCTCTATTCCGACGGCAAGAAGCACGGTCCCGACCTGGACTTGCGACGTCTACTGGAACCCCTCTTCATCGAAACCGGCGTCAACGTGGTGCTGACCGGACACGAGCATTTCTACGAGCGCATCAAACCGAAGAACGGCATCACCTACTTTGTATTAGGCAACTCCGGCGAACTCCGTCCCGGCAATCTGCGGAGATCGGCCGATGTCGATAATGGTTTCGACACGGACCGGGCGTTCGCCCTAATGGAAATCTCCGGCGACGAACTGCATTTTCAAGTCATCGCGCGCGGCGGGCAGACGGTGGATAACGGCGTGCTTACACTGCCCAAGAAAAAGTAGGCGGGCCTACTTCGCGTCGTGGTTGACGCCGAGCTATCCGGCGAGTCCAGGGAGTCCGCCCATGGTCTTCGCGAGGCGCGCGGCGCGCAGAATGCTCTGCGCCACGGCCTCCGCGGCGGCCACTCCGAGGTTATTGATGTCGGCCTGCAAGGCTCCCAGGGACAAGGCGAAAGCCACGTCGCCATCGGACATGGTGTTGATCGGATAGATGGTGCGCGCCATGCCGAGGGATGCGAATTGCGCCAGTTTATTGGCCTGAACTTTATTGAGTCTGGCATTGGTGGCGACCACTGCCAGCGTGGTATTTCCCGTGGACCCGCCGATCACCGCGCCCTGCAGCATCGCGGCATTGCTATCGACGAATTCACGGCTGGCCGCCGTCTTGCGGGCGCCCGCGACTATGTTGAGATTCGCGGGATCGCGCACGTCGCCCAACGCGTTTACGGCTACCAGTGCGGACACCAATACACCGCCGGGCAATGTGACAGTGTAAGATCCGATACCGGACTTCATCGCGCGCGTCATGCCGAAGAGTTTGCCGACGGAGGCGCCGGTTCCCGCACCCACGCAGCCTTCCGAAACGGCCTCGGCGGTGGCAGCGGCAGCAGCGGCTTCACCCATCGCCGCGTTGGGATGGAGCGTACTCTTGCCGACCCCGAGATCGAACAGAATTGCCGCCGGCACGATGGGGATGTACTGGCCACCGAACGCGAAGCCCACCTTTTTGCCCGCCAGGTAGCGCCGCACGCCTGCCGCCGCTTCCAACCCGAAGGCGCTCCCCCCGGCCAGCAGAATGCCGTGGACGCGATCCGTGACGTGGCCGGGACTCAGGGTGTCGATCTCCTGGGTGCCGCTGGCGCTGCCGCGAATGTCCACTCCGCCGACCGCCAGTCCGTCGCACAGAATTGCGGTGCAACCGGTGATCGCCTGGAAGTCGGAAACCTGTCCGACGCGGATTCCGGGGATATCGGTAAGTCCTTTCATCGGTGAGTTTTCTGGTTCTATGGTAGCATCGGAGAGCGGGGACCGAATCTACTTGCTTGATCTGCTGAAAGAGCCTGTACTAGCTGTTCAGGAGTTCGTCTTGCTTGCAGGAAGGGCTCTGAGAAATATCTTCCGCCGTCCTCACTACGGCGACGACATTGCCCTCCAGATGGACGCGATTGGCGTCGGCTCGTTGCCGGTCGTCGTCATGATCGGCGCCTTCAGCGGGGCGGTCATGGCGCTACAGATGTCGCGCGCCCTCTCGCAATACGGTCAGGTCGGCAAGACGGGCATGTTGGTGTCGCTGACGCTGGTGCGCGAACTCGGCCCGGTGCTCACAGCGATCATGGTGGCGGGCCGCAATTCCACCGGCATGGCGAGCGAACTGGGGTCGATGAAAGTCACCGAGCAGATCGACGCCATGCGCGCTCTCGGTACGGACCCGATCCAGAAACTCGTCACGCCGCGCGTGATCGCTACCTGCGTGATGCTGCCGCTGTTGACCATCATTGCGGATTTCGTGGGCATGGTAGGCGGCTTCATTGTCGCTAAGTTCATGCTGGGTATCGAAAGCCGGCAATACTGGACTTCGGTCTGGCGCGCGCTGGAATGGAACGACGTGACGCAAGGACTGCTCAAGCCGCTGGTCTTCGCGCTAATCGTATCTTTGATGGGCTGCTACCACGGCTTGCGCACCACGGGCGGAACCCAGGGCGTCGGCCGCTCCACCACGCAGGCGATGGTGATGGCCACAGTGATGATCTTCGTTCTGGATCTGATGATCACCAACGTCTTTGTGAGCCAGGGCGGATCGTGATGACCACGGAAACCCGCACCGCGGTACTGCGCTTTGAAAACGTATCGGTCTCGTTCGATGGCGTGATGGCGCTGAGCGATATTACGTTCGCGGCATACGAGGGCGATTCGCGCATCATTTTGGGAGCCGCGGGCAGCGGCAAGACGGTGCTGCTGAAGACCGCCATGGGGCTGACCAAGCCCGACTCCGGGAAAGTATTCGTCTTCGGGCAGGACATCTCCACCATGTCGGAGAAGAAGCTGTTCGACATCCGCAGCAAAATCGGCATGCTGTTCCAGGAGAGCGCGCTGTTCGATTCGCTGAATATCGCGGAGAACGTGGCGTATCCGCTGCTCAACCAGCCCTCCATCAAGTGTCCGAAGAAGGACGTGCTGCCGCGGGTGAAGCAGACCCTGGAATTCGTGGAATTGGGCGGCACGCTGGCGAAATTCCCCAGCGAGCTTTCGGGCGGCATGCGGCGGCGCGCGGCGATTGCGCGGGCCGTGGTGACGGAGCCTCCGCTGCAGATGTACGATTCGCCCACAGCGGGGTTGGACCCGATTACGGCGCACACCATCATGGCGCTGCTGATCAAGGAACGCGACGTCAGCCAGGCCACCACGCTGCTGGCGACGCACCGCTTCCAGGATGGGAATCTGATCGCTAATTTCCGCTACAATTCGGAGCAAGGGGCATTGGAGCCGGCGTATAACGGGGAAGCCCGCAAGACGAAGACCACCTTCATGGTCTTGAAGGAAGGACGCCTGGTTTTCGAGGACGATCAAGACGCGATCGAAGCTTCGAAAGACCCCTATATCACCAAGTTCGTAAAGCAGCGAGTGTAGACCATGGCGGATCCGAAAAAAGTACGCTGGTCGCAGTTGAAGGTAGGCATCCTTGGAATTGCCGCGTTCCTAGTCCTCGCCGTATTGATATTCCTGCTCACCAGTTCCAAGGGTTTATTTCAGAAAACGGCGAGGCTGCGCACCTATATGGATGACGCCAGCGGTATGGCCGAAGGCACTCCGGTACGGCTGAATGGTTTCTCCATTGGCACCCTGGACCAGATCGAGTTGACGAAATCGACCGAGCCCAAACGGTCGGTGCAGTTCGTGATGAAAGTGCGCGAGAATTTCCTGCAACAAATTCCGGTGGATTCCGTGGCCGGCATCAGCGCCGCCAACCTGCTGGGCGACAAGTTCATCAACATCACCAAGGGACGCGCCGCACAGGTAGTGAAGGACGGCGCGGAGATCAAAAGCCTCCAGTCCCAGGACATTCCAGAGTTGATGGCGCAGTCGGCTAACCTGCTGCAGACTTTCCAGACGATTGTGAACCGCCTGGATTCGCTGCTCGCCGGTATCGAGCAGGGCAAGGGCAATATCGGCAAACTGCTCAAAGACGAGGAACTGTACAACCGCCTGAACGGGATCGCGAGCGAGGGACAGAACCTGCTGTCCGACATTCGCAAGGGCCAGGGCACCATCAGCAAACTGATCTACGATGACGCGCTATACCAGGAGATCCGTTCGCCGATCAAGCGCGTGGACGCCCTGCTGGCCGACCTGCAGGCGGGCAACGGCAGCGCGGGCAAACTGCTCAAGGACCCGGCGCTGTACGACGAAGCCAAAGCTTCCCTTGCCGAGATCCGCGCGCTGCTGGCTGACCTCAACGCCGGCAAAGGCACCGCTGGCAAGTTGCTCAAGGACGATGCGCTGCACAAGCGCCTGGAAGAACTCGTAGCCAAGTTCAACGGAACCATCGACAAGATTAACTCCGGTCAGGGCACGCTGGGCCAGATGCTGGTCAATCCGGCGCTGTACGATTCGTTGACCGGCGCGACACGCGAGTTCCAGTCCCTCGCCAAGGACATGCGCGCGAATCCGAAGAAATTCCTTACCATCCGCCTGACGCTTTTCTGATGTCCCGCAAGCAACTGGTGGTCAATGCCGATGATTTCGGCTTCATCCCGGATGTCAATTCCGGCATCGTGAAGGCGCATCGCGAAGGCATACTGACGGCCACCACGCTGATGGCCAATGGCGACGCGTTCGACGACGCGGTACGCCTGGCGCGGGAGACTCCGTCGCTCGACATCGGCTGCCACCTGGTGCTGGTCGGGGGGCGCTCGCTGCTTGACGGCAGGGCGTTCCCGGCGACCGCGGCCCAACTGGTTGGCGCGCTGGCATTGGGCAAGCTGCGTGTTTATGATGAACTCGCGGCGCAGATCCATAAGATCGTCGAAACGGGGATCCATCCCACCCACCTGGACACGCACAAGCACACGCATCTCGCGCCGCCGGTTCTTAATGCGGTAGCCCGCCTGAGTGAGGAGTCCGGCATCCGCTGGGTGCGGCGTCCTTTTGACTTTCCGTTGGGCACGCTACGCGCTGCGGTACCCGGCAGCAAGCGCTTGACCAGTGATGCGCTGGGTCTATTGCGCGGCCGCTTCCGGCGCGTGCTCGCAAGGCATGGCTGCCGCACCACGGATCACTTCGCCGGTTTCCAGATCACCGGGCGTTTCGGCGCTCAGGAACTGGCAGAACTGATGGCGATCATTCCGGAGGGCAGCACGGAACTGATGGTGCATCCGGGGCATTATGGTCCCGCGCTGCACGGCGCGCCTACCAGGTTGAAGCGGAGCCGGGAGGATGAACTGGTAGCGCTGTGCGCGCCCGAAGTGCGCGACGCAGTTCGGCAGTATGGCATCGAATTGAGCGATTATCGTACGCTGTAGTGCAATTGATCCCGGCATTTGTATTTTGATGGACGGCATACAGCTATAATTCCACCGTGCAGCTCTCGCGCCCCACATGGCTCCATCGCTATACGATTGGCATCCTGTTGTTGCCGGTCCTGGTGCTGTGGCATCGCGACGACGCTCTCTTTACTCCGCCCCTGTTTACCGACCCCTGGTACTACCTCGGCTTCTTCCGCACGCTGCTCGATTTCAAACGCGAACTCTTCCCCGACGCCTATTTCGGCAGCCGACTGTCCTGGGTCCTGCCGGGCTTCGTGGTGCACCGCTTGTTTTCGCCGCTGCTGGCGAATTTCGTTTTGCACGTTGGCGTTCACCTGCTGGCAACGTTCTCGTTCTTTGCGATTTTGCGGCGCACGGCCGGAGAGCGCGCGGCGTTCCTCTCCACCATGGTCTTTTCGTTGCACCCTTGGCTGTGGGCGGCGACAGGGTGGGACTACGTCAACGGCGCCGGAATCGCATATCTCCTGTGCACCATGGCGGCGCTCACCAAGGCCGCCGAG
Source organism: Candidatus Solibacter sp. (assembly GCA_039932635.1). Classification (GTDB taxonomy): domain Bacteria; phylum Acidobacteriota; class Terriglobia; order Bryobacterales; family Bryobacteraceae; genus Solibacter. The sequence continues at coordinate 447 of JBDTPR010000097.1, read as the reverse complement.
CAGGGCGCGAGCAGGGCCCTTCTGGCGGTTGCAGGCGCCGGGATCGCCGGGCTGGTCTTCGCTCATTTCCTGTGGCTCTCCATGGCCCCGCTGCTGCTCTTTTACTATGTCGGACTGGCGTGGGCATGGCGCTCTGAAAGCGTGCTCGAATCGCTGGCCCGCAGCTTGCCCGACATGGCCGCCGGCTTCGCCCTGGTCACGGCAACGTTGGGCACTGTGAATTATCTTGTGACGGGCACGTTCTGGTTTTATGCACTCTCCTGGCAGGCCGCCATGCGAGCCTCCGAAGTCTTCACCACGGCTCCCGGCATCTGGGGTACGCGCGGCCTGGAACCATGGCTATGGTTCCCTCTGATTGCGGGCACCCTCTGCGCCATTGTGGTTCCGGTCCGCATGAAGAATCGGCCGCTGAGGGCGTTGGCTGGAAGGGCGGATTCTCATGTGTTG
>JBDTPR010000096.1:0-13817 GCA_039932635.1 Candidatus Solibacter sp. | reverse complement strand
TTTCCCAAGCTGGACGTCGCCGGTTCGAATCCGGTCTCCCGCTCCATAAACACCTGATAATACAGTGTTTACTGCTTGAGTCAAGCGGCCCCAAAAACCCACACTCTTTTGCACTACATTAAGGGCGATCACGAGGCCTTTCTGGTGGGCATCCGCACCACCTTTCGGCCCAGAATGGAATCTTCGAGCTTCTTTGCGGCGACTCCCTTCTGTTTGATGTTGCTCTTTGTGTACACGTCGAGGGAAACACCGATTCCGTGACCGCGCTGATCTGCTGACACCTTGGGATCGACATTCGCACCGTGGCTCAAGGTGGCGATCGTTCGCCGCATCACTTTGAAATCCACCCAACCGAGGGCCGGTTCAAGTGCCTCCAGTCTAGGACGTATATGGCGACGGAGCAGATTGTCCCGGCAGAGCGGGGTATCCCGGTTCTCCGAAGCGAATAGCCACGCTTCCGGTTCGGCATCAACGGCGGCATTCAACCACTCCGTCAGCAGTGCGGCGGTGCGCGGTGGAACGGCCACGATTCGAGTCTGACCGTTCTTTGGAACGTCCAGTTCGCCGCGATAAACTCGCCGTTCAATTTCGACCGAACTTCCGTCCGGCGCAACGTTGCGCCGTTGGATCGCCATGATCTCGCCCGGACGCAGGCCCGAGAAAATCGCCAGATGAAGGATCACCTTCTCTCTGAACTCGACTGCGCCGAGCGCTCTCTCGACTTCAACGCCGGTCATTACAGGGCAAGCTCCTTTCTTGGCAGTCGTAGGGTGTATAGCGCCTTCGCAGGATTCGTGGTGAGTACCCTCTCTGCAACCGCCAAATCGCCAATCGACGTCAAGTCCCATCGGAGATGGTCCACGACTGAGAATCCGTGGGTGACCGCCTTGCGCTCCAGGTAGGCTTGCAGTCCGGTTGGAGTGAAGCTTTCCAGTTGCGAATTCCCAAGCTCTTTGACGATGTGAAATTGAATTCGATTCTCGGAAGTACCCTTCGTGGAACCTTTCCATTTTCCTCGCTGGAACGGCAAGTACACTTGGTTGACGAATTCGCGCACCAGCACCGGTCGGACGCGATCTGGCTGCTCGTCGCCGCCGTCGACCTCCCGCATGAACGCCACTTGGTTCTTTTCGGCTTGGCCCTTCGTCAGGTCGCATTGGCGTCCGAGCGTATGGTAGCGATGGTGTCCTTCCGCATCGTAGTATTGGACAACCCATACACGTTGTTTTCCGTGTCTCCGCTTTTGGAGACTTCCTTTCTGGTATCTTCTGCGTCTCAATGGTTTCTCCTGTCGAGGCACAGAGGTTTGGTTCGGGTCTTTCAAGCCTAGCATTCGGCTGCCGACTCCAGCGAGGCTGCTTCCTGCGTTGCGAACCATTTCAGAAGGGTTTCCTTGCGGATCAGGCGTTTTCGCCCAGCATGGACGTGTGGGATACTCCCTACGGCCACCCTTCGAACGGTCGACCGGAGGAAGAACTGATTCCCACGAATCTGGACGAGCGAGGCCTCTACGCGCTGCGCATTGTGGTGGAGCGCTGTCTCTACGGCGTGGACCGCAACCCACTGGCTGTGGAGATGGCCAAGCTCTCGCTCTGGCTGTTGACGCTTCAACGCAATCGGCCGTTCACGTTTTTGGACCATGCCATTCGCTGCGGTGACTCGCTGCTGGGCGTCGATTTGAAACAGCTCTCGACATGGAGCCTCTCGGGCGAAGGCAAGCAGAGCGTGCTCTTCGACGACGATCTCAGCTTCGCCGCCGACAAGCGCGAGGGCCTGATGAAGATGCAGTACCGGACGGGCGACCAACGGCGACTGCTCGACGAAGCGCTCACTAGAACGCGCCGCCTCCGCGCGGCGGCCGACCGGCTAATCGCGACCGCGTTCGAGCTAAACCCCGAGGCTTCCGCCGCCGCCGTCTCGATGGCGCTGGAAGAGCAGGAGATTGAGGCGCGGAGGATCTTGGCAGGAAGGCAGCCGTTCCACTGGCCGGTGGAGTTTCCTGAGGTGTTTCTCCATGGCGGAGGTTTTGATGCCATCGTTAGCAATCCCCCGTTCAAGGCTGGCCGTTTCCTGAGCGCGGACCTCGGGCGAGATTACCTGAAGTATCTGCAAACTCCGCCGTTTTGCCTCAAGGGCCAGGCGGACTATTGCGCCGCGTTTGCCACATGAGCCTTTTCGCTATGTGCGGCCACCGGATTCGTTGGACTCATCACAACAAAGACGATTTCAGAGGGCGATACTCGAAGGGCATTTCTAGACGGCGCACTGCGCGGTGGTGCGAGACTGATTTGGGTCAGGGCGTTGGTTTGGTGGCCCGGATCTGCACAAGTCGTCGTGAGTCTCATGGTGATCTAGCGGTCTCGCTCGGATGCACAGGCCATGCTGGATGACATGCCACAGTCCCAAAGCGATGCGACCTTCTCCGCAGTTGAGGTACTGCGCGACGGGCCACGAGTGCTCGCGGCCTCATCACGCTTGGTGGCGAAGGGTGTTGGTCTTGGTTCTGATCTATTTGTTCTGGCTCAAGCCGAGGGCCGTGTCCTTTGTGAGAGAGATCCGTTGCACATTCGCCGCTACATAGGCGGAGTCGAGCATAACGGCGCACCCGACGGGTGGGGCGGCAGATTCGTCTTCTGTTTTCAAGATGTGGTGGATGAAGCCGAGCTTGAAACTCTAGAAGCAGGGCGTCTTTTCGTTCGCCGCGTAGAAAAGGCGAACCAAATTGGGGAATATTGGAAATATCGCCGAAGCGGCGATGGCATGTTCGCGCTTCTGCGCAAGTCGAAGTTCTGCATCATTCGCGCTCAGACCAGCTCAACTTGGACCTTTAGCTTTTGGCCGAAGGATGACATCTTCGATCAGACCATTATCGTCTTCGGCACGAATTGCGAGGGTTTCTGGTGCATACTGAACTCGTCGGTACATGAGGCTTGGGCGGGCAAGTACGGTCGGCTGATGAAGACTGATACCGCCGACGCTCCGTCGGACTCATTCAATAACCTCCCCTTGCCGTTCGATCCAGCGAATTCGACTAGTTCCGCCCTCGCAGTTCTGGCGGCCAGGTATAGTTCGCTCCGTCAGAAAGTGGAGATGACAGCGGGTGGCAAGACGCCGACTTACACCCAGTTCCATGATGTCCAGGCGGGGGATTCCGACATCGCTACCCTCCGCGCGCTGCACGTCGAGATGGACCATGCCGTTGCCGCGACCTACGGCTGGACCGACATCGACTTCGGCCACGGCTTCCACCAGACCAAACCAGGCATGCGCTATACCATCTCCGAGGTGGCAAGGCGAAAGGTTCTTGATCTCCTCCTGAAACTGAATCACGAGCGTTACGCGCAAGAACAGGCGATTGCGGCGGCCCAGCAGCCAACGCGAAAGCCAAAATCGCGCAAAGGGGTACCCGGCCAGTCAGCTCTTTTTTGAGCATTTGATTAAATCGTGATAGGTTGAGGCAGTGCGGCAATGGCCGCGCCACCGGTCTACCTATGGAGTTCGAATGGGACGCCGCCAAGGCGGCATCCAATCCCGACAAACACGGCGTAAGTTTCGCGGAAGCGATGACCGTCTTTGGCGATCCCCTGGAAGCCACGATTCCGGACCCGGATCACTCGGTGGGTGAATACCGTTTCCTGAGCATTGGCCGCTCCGAAGCGGGCCGGGTTCTTGTGGTGGCGTATACTGAGCGTGAAGGGCGCATCCGCCTGATCAGCGCGCGGGAGGCGACACCCGCCGAGCAGAGAAGATATGAGTCAGACCAACATGGCTAATCCGGACGAGATGAGGCCGGAATACGATTTCTCCGGCGCCGTGCGGGGAAAGCACCACGAACAATACCGGGCCGGCACCAATGTAGTGTTTCTCGATTCGGACGTGGCGAGAGTCTTCAAGGACTCCGAGTCGGTGAACCGGGCGCTCCGCCTCCTGCTGGACCTCGCCAAGAATCAGTTGCCTCCCGATCGGGCGGCCTGAGCACGGTCGAGCGCGGACGGGGCGGTGCGATCAGGTCTATCCTGAGTATTCCACCATGTCCACCGCGCCGCTTCGCCAGGAATTCGAAGATCTGATCCGCCGCGACCTGTTAGGCCCCGCCGGCGGCGAGCAAGAGACCGTCACAGCGCAGAGCATGCGCAATCGCTACTTGCTCGGCATGCTCGCCCCGCTGAAGCTCATCGAAATCGATGAGGAACCGTTCGAGGAGCTGGCCGACGGGTCGGAAGACAACGCCGAAGAAGGCACGGGGGAACCGGCCACGCCTGCCAAGCGCGGCGTTGCACCATCCACCTTCGGACTGAGCTTCTGCCTTGACCTGGCGGAGACCGCCTTCGATGCCGAAGCGCGCTGGGGCCAGTATCTCCGCGAACCAGATGCCGACGGCAAGACCGTCTGGAAACGGTATCCCCGCTTCGGCACCCGGAGCATCCCCCTCAAGGAAGGCACTCTGTCCGCGTGGGCGCCGGATCGGGAATGCCCGCAGGTGTTGGTGCGTGGGCGGGTGCGCCGGCGCGCAGGCCACTGGAGCGTCACGCTCTTCCTCTCCAACGAACAGGTAGAAGACCGTCCGCGCGACATGTACTGGCTGTTCCAGGCGGAGCTGGCCGTCCGCGGGCGATTCACCCGGCGTCCCGGGGCACGTCTCTACGCTGGACGCCGTTTCGCGCATGGAGGATCGCACCAACGAAATGCTCTACCGCCGCGACGTGGAATTCGCCCGTGGCCACGGCATCAGCGTCGAGTGGGAATTCGCCGAAGGCCGCGTGGACCATGCCGTCTACATCCACACGGCCGCCATGCCGCGGGCGGTGGTGCGCACCGTCCAGAGTGCGAAGTCCCAGGCTTGATCACGGACATGCAGGAACTGGCCGAAGCGGCGGACGGCAACCTGGCTGGGAAGCTCCGCCCGATGACGGAAGCCTACACGGTATGGATCGCGGAACTCGAATCCCGGCGAACCGCGGAGGCGGATCTGCTCGATTACGCCGATGCCTCGGCCGAGGTGGTGGAGCGGGCGCGCGCGGTGCTGGCACGACTGGAAGAGGGGATTGCGCTGTTGGCGGCGAACGCGGACGCGCGGGATGCGTTTCGCTTCGCCAACCGCGCCATGTGGCAGCAGCGCGTGCCATCAGTGTGGATCGAGGAACGCAAGGCGGACCCCGCGCGGCTATTGGCCGACGCGGACATTCCCAGGAATCGCAGTTGGCGCGCATTTCAGTTGGCCTTCATCCTGATCAACCTGGCGGGGCTCACCAGCCTGCACCATCCGGACCGCGGTACCGATTCGTTCGCCGGCGCGGACCTGCTGTGGTTCCCCACCGGCGGCGGGAAGACGGAAGCCTACCTGGGCCTGGCGGCCTACACCATGGCCATCCGAAGATTGCAGAAGAACGCGGGCGGGCGCGACGGAGAGAACGGCGTGGCGGTGCTGATGCGCTACACGCTGCGGCTGCTCACACTGCAACAGTTTCAACGCGCCGCCACGCTGATGTGCGCCTGCGAGCAGATCCGGCAGGGCGACACCGCGCGATGGGGCGAGACGCCGTTCCGGCTGGGCCTGTGGGTAGGGCGCAAGACCACGCCCAACCGCACCGCGCAATCGGCGGAAGTGGTGGAGGCGCTGCGTAGCGGGCGGCGTCCGGTGTTCGGCGTCGGGTCGCCGCACCAGTTCCCGGCCTGCCCGTGGTGCGGCGCGGTGATCGATCCCGGTCAACACATCACCGTGGAGCACTACCCCTCGGGGCGGACGCGCACCATCGTCTACTGCGGCGATACGCTCGGGCGGTGCGAGTATTCGCGCCGCAAGTCCCCGGACGAGGGCCTGCCGCTGGTGGTGGTGGATGAGGAAATCTACCGCCGGCCTCCTTCCATGCTGATCGCGACGGTGGACAAGTTCGCGCAGATGGCCTGGCAGGGCGCGGTGAAAACGCTGTTCGGACAGGTGACGGGCTGGTGCCCGCGCCACGGGTTCCGGTCGCCGGAACTGGAAGACACCAACTCGCACCAGGCGGCCGGGAGGTTTCCGGTGACGGTGACCCAGCCTCATGCGCTGCTGCGGCCGCCGGACCTCATCATCCAGGATGAGTTGCACCTGATCAGCGGTCCGCTGGGCAGCCTGGTGGGAATCTATGAGGGTGCCGTAGACCGGTTGGGCACTTGGGAAGTGGATGGAAAGATGGTGCGGCCCAAGGTGATCGCATCCACAGCGACGGTTCGGCGCGCGGCGGCGCAGGTGGCGGCGCTTTTCAATAGGAAAGTGTGCGTGTTCCCGCCTCCGGGGCTGGACGCTGGTGTGAACTTCTTCTCGCGGGAGTTGCCGGTGAGCGATGACGCGCCTGGGCGCTTGTACGTGGGCGCGTGCGCCCCGGGGCGGAAGCTGAAGGGGGCGTTGATCCGCGTCTATGTGGCGGTCCTGGCCGCCGGGCAGACGCTGTATGAGAAGTACGGGGAGTCGGTGGATCCGTTCCTGACGGCGGTGGGCTACTTCAGCTCGCTGCGGGAGTTGGGCGGCATGCGGCGGCTGGTGGATGACGACGTGCGTTCGCGGCTGACGCAGGTGGATGCGCGCGGGTTGAAGCGGCGGAATTTGCGGCTGCCGCACGCGGTGGAAGAGTTGACGTCGCGCAAGTCGGCACTGGAAATTCCAGAGGTGCTGGAGCGGATGACGTGCAAGTTCCCAGCACCAGGAGCGAAGGCGGCGAAGCCCCCCATCGACGTGTTGCTGGCGACCAACATGCTGTCGGTGGGTGTGGACGTCGGCAGGCTTGGGCTGATGATTGTGGCCGGGCAGCCGAAGTCCACGTCGGAGTACATTCAGGCGACCAGCCGCGTCGGGCGCGCGAGTCCAGGGCTGGTGATCACGGTGGCGAATTGGGCTCGACCGCGCGATCTCTCGCACTTCGAGAGCTTCTGCCACTATCACGCCACGTTCTACAAGCAGGTGGAAGCCCTCAGTGTGACGCCGTATTCGACGGGCGCGATGGATCGCGCGTTGACCGGGGTGCTGGTGAGCGCCATTCGGCAGGGGGGCGCGGACTACAACGCCAACAACACGGCCCAACAGATGCAGCCGTCACATGCGCTGGTGCAGGCGGCGTTGGCGCTGCTGCCGGTTCGTGCGGGGGAAGCGGGCACGGGCGGCGCCAAACTCGAAGATGATGTGCGGGCGGCGCTGAAGCAACGAATCGATGGCTGGGAGGCCCGCGCACGGCGGATGCGGGGCGGCGCGCGCCTGGGATACAAGGACGGTCGCGACGGCGTCACCGTCGGGCTGCTACAGATGGCGGGCACGTCGGCGTGGACCGAGTTCACGGTGCTGAATTCGCTACGCGATGTGGAGCCGGAAGCCGCGCTCACATTCAACGACGACGGCATGGATTCTGTGGAGGCTGGCCATTGAGCGAGGTAGGGACGGTTCGGCCGACGCAGTTGATCTATAGCTACGGAGTGGGATCGACGGTGGACTTGCCGCAGTTTTCGGCGATGGTAATGGGGCTGGACGACTGGCCCGCCAGCGATATGGAGGAAATCCGGGAGGATCGCCTGCTGCGTGTAGTGCGGAATGTGCTGGGTGCGCAGGTGCGGCACCTGAAGAGCGCGCCATTGCGGGACGATGCGCCTGGCCCCCTGTTTCGGAACTCGGGAGTGACGGGGTGCCGGTGGCGGCGTTCCCGCGCTGGCTGGTGTGTACGCAGTGCCGGTTGCTGGCGCCGATCCGGTCGGGGCTGTTCGAGTTCCGCGCCGACACGAACCGGCCGGAGCGCTCGTGCTTCATCCATAAGAACTGCCCGCGCCTGGCCAGGGCGACGGCGATCCCGGCGCGCTTCCTGGTGGCGTGCGAGAACGGCCACATCGACGATTTCCCCTGGAGCGAATACCTGCACGGCGGGGAGGGAACGTGTCCGGGTCCGCTAGAGTTGCGCGATGTGGGCGCGAGCGGCGAAGCGGCCGATGTCATGCTGATGTGCCGGGCATGCCAGAAACGGAAGCCGATGGCGCCAGCCTTTTCCGAGGACGGGCGGGCGGGGCTGCCGGCATGCCGCGGCCGGCATCCACACCTGCGCGTGGCGCCGCTGGAGCAGTGCGACGCGGTGACGCAGCCGATCACGTTGGGTTGTGGTTCTCGCGGGTGCTGCCGGCACTGTCGATCCCGTCGTCGGCCGACCCACTGGAGCAGTTGGTGGAGCAGGATCTGACGGCCCTGTTCGAGGACACCGAATCGGAGCGCGACGTGAAATTGGCGCGCAAGGGCCACCCGCGCTACGACAATTACACGGACGCGCAGATTTGGACGGCAGCAGAGAAGTTGCGAGCGCTGGACAGCGGCGCCCCGCTCACGCCGAAGGATCTCAGGCTTCCCGAGTGGAAGCTGTTCTCCAAGCCCGATCCGGCGAAGAACGGTCCGAACCTGCGAGTTCGAGTAGGGACGCCACCGGCGAAGTACGCGCCGTGGATCGAGCGCGTGGTGCTGATCGAGCGGTTGCGCGAGGTGCAGGCGCTGGCGGGGTTCACGCGGCTGGAGGCGGGGGGCGACGATTCGACGGCGAAGTTGGTGCCGTTACGACGCGGTCCGGCGACGTGGGTACCGGCTGCGGAAGTGCGTGGCGAGGGTCTGTTCCTGCGGCTATCCGCCCATTACATGTGGCTGTCGCCCAGGTCTGCCAGACACACCACCTGCACCTCCGGCGGACCTCGGTGGCGTACTCGCCCCCTTGGTATGGAGGAGGGAACGTCTTCTCCCCAATGCCTCCATCCGCGTAATCGGCCGGATGGCAGCATAACCGCCAGCGACAGCACTTTTCAAAGTCTTCAGATCGACAGTCTTCACGTGAACCTCAACTTTCAAAATTCGGGTGTGGGCCAGACCGCTGTTTGGCCCGACAAACAAAGGTGAAAGAAAATACTAAACCGTTTCAAGCTTTTTGTGTAGCCGCTGTGGTGGTGCCCCCGTTTTCATCGGCGTTAATCGGCGTTCATCGGCGGCCCAATCCACCACAACTTCGCAACTCCCGGGCCACCGCCTATTGAACTTGGAATTTTCTCCCCAGTTTTCGGCGGTGAAAACGGAACGTCGGCGCTCCAATCTCCCAGGCGAAGGTCAGCGAAACCCGCTTCACCAAGAAATTTGCTCAAACTTTCAATTGTCTCAACCACTTACCAGCCCTACCTCAAAATCCGTCCTACCAGCGGGTGTATAACGGAATCGATGAGGACTCTCCACGCCACCTCGCCGAAAGCAAAGGATTCATTTTCGACCCCACTCCCCACCTAACTCTCTTATATGCAACAACAACTCCCGAAATCATGAACCCACCGAACCCACCGAACCCAACAAACCCGAGCCCCTCTAACTCAAAACAAAGGTCCATCCCAAATCCGAACCCAACCAACCCACCGAACCCAAGCGCCACCCGCCTTCATTTTCTGCAAACTTTTTTCCCAATCCGGCGTACTAACTGGTAACCATGGCCGGACTCCTCTTTGACCTGAAGTATGCGTTGCGCAGCCTCCGCCGCAGCCCGCTCTTCACCCTCGTGGCCGTGGCATCCCTCGCCCTCGGCATCGGGGCCAACACCGCGATCTTCACCCTCATCGACCAGCTAATGCTCCGCCTCCTCCCCGTCGCCCAGCCCGATCGCCTGGTGATGATCTGGTCCACCGGCCCGCACATGGGCAGCAATCGCGGATCGCGCATGGTGTCCTACCCGCTGTATCAGGACTACCAGAAGCGCGCCCAAGCCTTCGAAAGCGTCTTCTGCCGCCGCCCCGTCGCCCTGTCGCTGAGCTTCAGCGGGCAGACCGAGCGCGTGGACGCCGAGCTCGTCTCCGGCAACTACTTCCAGGCCCTCGGCGTGCGCCCCGCCATCGGCCGCGTCTTCTCCCCCGAAGAAGACGACCGCGTATATAAAGGTCATCCCTCCGTCGTCCTCGGCTACGACTACTGGGTCTCGCGCTTTGCCGCCGACCCCAAAGTCATCGGCCAGAAACTGCTGGTCAACAACTACCCCATGACCATCGTGGGCGTCTCCGCGCAGGGCTTCCACGGCCTGGACCCCGCGCGCAGCGAGCAGATCCGCATCCCCATACAGATGAAGCCGCTGATGACGCCGGGTTGGGACGACCTCGGCGACCGCCGCAGCCAGTGGATCAACATGTTCGCGCGCCTCAAGCCCGGCGTCACCGCCGCGTCGGCGCAGGCTGGACTTCAGCCGGTCTTCACCCAGATCCTGCGCGAGGAACTCCAACAGCCCCAGTTGAAGGACCTCTCCAAGTACAATCGCGACCGTTTCCTGGAGCGTAAAGTCCTCATGGAACCGGCCGCCACCGGCTATTCGCAAATGCGCCGCGATTACGCAACCGCGCTCACCGTGCTGATGTGCATGGTTGCCCTCGTGCTGCTCATCGCCTGCTTCAACGTGGCGAACCTGATGATCGCGCGCGCGGTCTCTCGGCAGAAGGAAGTCGCCGTCCGCCTGGCGGTCGGCGCGTCGCGGCAGCAGTTGCTGCGCCAGTTGCTGATCGAAAGCCTCACCCTCTCCGTCGCCGGCGGCGCCGTGGGCCTCTTCCTCTCCGTCGCCATTATCCGCGGCCTGCTCCACTTCCTGCCCGACGCCACCACCCTGATGCTGCGCGCCGAGCCCGACCTCCGCATCCTGGCCTTCAACGGCGCGCTGGCCATCTTCACCGGCATTTTCTTCGGACTCGCGCCCGCCGTGCAATCGCTGCAGGTCGACCTCTGGAATACCTTGAAGGACGTGGTGGGCGCGGTCTCCCGCGGCAGCGGCTCCGTCCGCCTGCGCAAAGTTCTGGTGACCGCGCAGGTGGCCTTTTCCTTCCTCCTGCTGGTGGGTTCGGGACTCTTCGTGCGCACCCTCACCAATCTGAAGCAGACCAATCCGGGCTTCCAGTCGCTCGACAATCTGGTGACCTTCCAGGTGGATCCCGCGCTCAACGGGTACGACACTCCGCGCATCAGGAATTTCTATTCGCAGCTGCTGGAAAAGATCCGCGCCACTCCAGGAGTCAAGTCGGCGGGCTACTCAATGGTGTCGGTGCTGAGCGGCGGCGAATGGGATTCCACCATGTCGGTGGAAGGCCACGTCAACAAAGATAACGAAGACAATCAGGCCTTCATGAACGGCCTGTCCGCCGACTACTGGAAGACGATGGGCGTGCCGCTGATCGCCGGCCGCGATTTCGACGACCGCCGCGACACCGGCAAGAAGTTTTCGGCGGCGATGGTGAATCGCAAGTTCGCCAACCACTTTTTCCCCGGGCAGAGCGCACTCGGCAAGCACGTGGGCTTCGGCGACGGGCCCAAGACGAAGCTGAATATTGAAATCGTCGGCGTTGTCGAAGACACGTTGTACGAGGGTCCGCGCGAAGGCGTCCACCGGCAGGTATTTGTTCCGTTCTTGCAGTCCGACTTCCCGGCCGGCGTCGCGTTCTACGTGCGCACCTCAATGGATTCCAAGAGCATGTTCAATTCGTTCCGCGCCAAAGTGCGCGAACTCGACGCCGCCATGCCCGTCTACGATATGAAGACGCTGGAGCGCCAGTTGGACGAGACGCTCAGTACGGAGCGCCTGATTGCGGTGCTCTCTGCGGCCTTCGGAGTTCTGGCCACGGTGCTGGCCGCGCTCGGGCTGTACGGAGTGATGGCGTTCATGGTGGCGCGGCGCACCAAGGAGATCGGACTGCGCATGGCGTTAGGCGCTCCGCAGAAGCTTGTGGTGTGGATGGTGATGCGCGAGACGCTGGTGGTGCTGGGCGCGGGCCTTGCGGTCGGCATCCCGGCCACCCTGGCGTTGAGCAAATATGTGTCCACGCAATTATTCGGCGTGAAGGCCACCGATTTTGTTTCGGCGGCCGCGGCGCTGGTGATTCTCACGCTGGTGGCGGCGGCCGCGGGTTTCCTGCCGGCGCGCCGCGCCAGCACAATTGACCCGATTCAAGCGTTGCGATATGAATAGAGGAGAGAAGCGATGAAGTTCCTGGCAATAGCACTTCTGGCAGTTATGCCGGCCCTGGCGGAATGGCAGTGGCAGGCTCGGGATCAGGTGCGCGAAGCAGCGTCGGAGGCTCGCCGCGCCCGCGCGGAAGCCCTGCGCGACGTCATGCAGGCGCGCAACGATGCGCGGCGCGAGATGTACTCCGCGCAGCGTGAATGGCGCACGTCGGTGAGAGAGGCGCACCGTGACGTGAGTCGCGAATTGCGCCAGGCGCACGTCGAAATGGCGCGCGAGCTTCGTCAGGCGCAAAACGAATTCGCCCGCGAGATGCGCAACTTCCGCGACGAACTCCATCGCGCTACCAGAAATTGGCGCTAATTCCGGCGCCACGAATCCTGGTAATCGGCGCGACCGGCCACGTCGGGCGCGAGGTCGTGTCCCAGTTGACCTCGGGCGGCATGCCGGTGCGCGCCATGGCTCGCAATCCGCAAGCAGCGGGTCTGCCCGCCGGCGTGGAAGTCGTGCGCGGGGATCTCACCGTGCCCGAATCCCTGGAGGCGCCGCTGGACGGCATCGATACCGTCTTCCTTCTCTGGTTCGCCTCGCCCGACGCCGTGCCCGCCGCGCTCGATCGCATCGCCGTACCTGGCCGGCGAATCGTCTTCCTCTCCTCGCCGCATAAGACGCCCCACCCCTTTTTTCAGGGCTCGCAACCCAATCGCGGCGCCATGCTGCACGCCGAAATCGAGCGCCGCATCGAAACTTCAGGCAGCCAATGGACCTTCCTGCGTCCCGGCATCTTCGCCATCAACGCCGTCGATTGGTGGGGGCCGCGGATCCGCGCGGGCGAGGTGGTGCGCTGGCCGTACGCCGAGGTCGCCACGGCGCCGATCCACGAGCGCGATATCGCCGCCGTTGCCGTGCGCGCGCTTTGCCGTGAAGGGCATCACGGCAAGGATTATGTGATCACCGGGCCGCATGCCCTGACCCACGCCGAACAAGTCGAGACCATCGGCCGCGCCACTGGTCAGGCCGTCCGCTTCGACGAAATCTCTCCTGAGGAAGCGCAGCAGCAACTCGGCTCGGTGTTTCCGCCGCCCGTCCTGAAAATGCTACTCGCCGCCTGGGGCGCCGCCGCAGGGCATCCCGCGTACCTGACGTCCAATGTGGAAGCCATCACCGGGACTCCGGCGCGCACCTACTTCGAGTGGGCCGTCGATCACGCCGCCGACTTCCGGCCGTAAGCGGCCCCCCCTTCTGCGATACTGAACGTAAGCAGTCCCGATTGCCGGAGCGCAAGGATTGCGGCGGATGGGCCTTCCGCGGGAGGTTTCCGTGGCGGAGAAGCAGCGCAGTGACTTATGGCTGGGCGTAGCGGTCATGACCGTCATCGGAATCGCCCTGGGTTTACGCTTCATGCCCACAGCCATACGATTGAGCAGGCAAGGCGTCGTGGTGCGGCGGGCTGGCGCCACGCGCGTAGCGAACAACGCCAACCGCGATCCGCGTAACATCGCTCCAGCCGCCACCGTAACCGTCTCCTCCGAAGCTGCCACTCGCGCGCAGAATACCGAGGGTGTGGCCGATGGCCAACCGGATTCCAACGAATGGGTGGCCGCCGATTCGGTAGGCGCGTGGGTCACCTTGACTTGGGATCGCCCCGCCTTGATCGACGAGATCGTGCTCTACGACCGTCCCGACCGGTCGAGCAACGTGCGCAGCGGCGCCTTGAGCTTTGACGATGGCAGCGTCATCATCGTGCACGCCTTGCCCGTTGAAGGCGCTCCGGAACACATCAAGTTCCCGCCCAAGACGGTCCACTCCGTCACCTTCCGGCCGCTGACACAGGATCTCCCCCCAGGGGTCGAC
>JBDTPR010000095.1:0-13943 GCA_039932635.1 Candidatus Solibacter sp. | reverse complement strand
TCTGTTTCCCGATAAGTTCGGCAATCGCACCAGTGTGGAGACCGCGTTCTTTCCGTTGAATCCGGCGGCTCTGTACGCGCCCCGCTTCAGCGATTTCGGCGCGGGCTGGCGTTTCTCGCGGAACCTGTTCGCGCAGTACGTATACTCGACGGATTACGGAACAAGCTCGGCTACCCACACCCTCATGCTGCGCTACACTTTCCGTCCCCGAGATTAAGATCAGAGCCGCGACCGTGAGGGAGCGTTCACTAACCTGACGCACTGCTCCCTCACCGTCGCGGCTCTGACTCTATTGCGCGGGCGGTGTAAACCCGCCGCGGCCTCCTCCCGCGGGAGGCTTTAATTCGTAACCTGCGGGGGGCTCGCCGCCCGCCAGGTAGCGCACGAAATAGTCCCAGCGCCGTCGCACCATGTAGGCTTCATTGCCGAAGCCGTGATTGCGATTGGGCAGCAGCAGCAGATCGAAATCCTTGTTGGCCTTGATTAGCTCGTTGACCACGAGCAGCGTGTTGTTGGGCGGCACGTTGTTGTCCATCGTGCCGTGTGCCAGCAATAAGTGACCTTTGAGATTTTTGGCGAAGAGTTGGTTGGCCTGGGCATCGTAGCTGGTGGTGCCGTCGGGGTTGGTCTCCAGCAGCCCCTGCCACTTCTCTGCCCAATCATCCTCGTACTCGCGATTGTCGTGATTGCCCGCCTCCGAAATTCCCACCTTGAAGAAATCGGGGTAATGGAACATCGCGCCCGCCGTGGCGTACCCGCCCCCGGAGTGCCCGTAAATCCCCGCGCGATCGAGATCGATCCACGGATAGCGCCCCGCGAGCTGGCGCATGCCGGTGACCTGGTCTGGCAGCGTATTGTCGCCGAGATTGCCGAAGTAGGTCTCGTGGAATTTCTTGCTGCGCCACGGCGTACCCATGCCATCGATCTCGACCACGATGAAGCCGAGTTCGGCGAGCGCCTGGCAATCGCCGCGCGCGGCCGAGAAACTGCGTGAGCCCACGCTGCCGGTCTGCGGCCCGGGATAAATGTGATTGACGATGGGGTATTTCTTCGCCGGATCGAAATTGGTGGGCTTGAACATCAGGCCGTAGAGATCGGTGGAGCCGTCGCGACCTTTGACCGTGAAAGGCTCCGGCGCCTTCCATCCGGCGGCGGTCAGCTTCAAGATCTCGGCGCGCTCAAGTGTGGCGAGTAATTTGCCAGTCTCGTCGCGGATTACAGCTACGGCGGGCACGGTGGGCGTCGAATAGCTGTCGGTGAAATACTTGCCGGAAGGCGCGAGCGTGATCTCGTGGTTGGCATCTTCGGGCGTCAACAGCGTCAGCCCGCTGCCATCGAAAGCGATGCGATAGAAGTGGATGAAGTAAGGGTCGCCCTTCTCGCGGCCGACGCCCAGGAAATAGAGCATGCGATTCTTCTCGTCCACGCGAAGCAGTTGGGTGACGTTCCAATCGCCCTTGGTGATCTGATTCTTGAGCTTGCCGGTTTCGGAATCGTAGAGGTAGAGATGGCCCCAGTTGGCGCGCTCGCTGAACCAGAGGAATTCCTTCGACTCGGGCAGGAAGCGCCAGTTGATGCGGCCATTGCCGCTCTCGAAGAACGTCGGCACCTTCTCTTCGAGCACCTCGCGGACCTCGCCGGTGGTGGGGTTGGCGATGCGCAGCGTGGCGACTTTGTGATCGCGCGCAGTGGAGACGAAGGCCAGCCGCGTGCCCTCCTTATCCCATTGCACGTCGCCCCATTCGCCGCCGCGGCACGAGAGGTTATCGCAGAGCGTGGACCGGTGCTGGTCCGGCGGCATCTTGAGGCGCACCACGCGGGCGCTGTCCAGATCGATGGAGATGCGCTGAATTGTAGTGACCACGGCATCGCCGGGCAGCGGGTATTTCCAGGACAGCACAGTGGGATGCCCCACCTTGGTTTCCACCAGGTGCATTTCGCCGACGCCGCGCTGATCCTGCTGGAAGGTGGCGATGCGTTTGGAATCCGGCGACCACTGCAGGACCGGACGGTTGCTGCTGGCCCACCCCGCGTTGTCGGTCGCGTAGCCGAAATCCTTGAGGCCGTCGGTGGTCAGCTGGGTCTCTTTATTGGTGGCAACGTTGCGTTCCCAGAGGTTGTTGTCGCGGATGAATGCGGCATGTTTCTTATCGGGCGAGAGCACCTCGGGAGCGGCAGCGGCCGGCCCGCCACGCCCGCCGCGTCCTCCTCCACCTCCGCGCCCGCCACGTCCGCCGGCGTTGGCCGCGCCGCCTTCGAGGGCAGTACAGCGAGTGCCGTTCACCGTACACCTCCAACGTCCACCGGCCTGCACGGTAATCTCCTTGCCGTCTTCGGAGAACTCGAGATCCTGAAAGGGCAGACCGGCGGCGGAGTAGGCGCGTCCGCTTGCCGAGGACAGCGCCGCGGCCAGTTTCACATGGTCGAAGGCCGGGGCGCGAGTGCCCTTCGCCGGGTCCACCAGCACGAATTCGGCGCCTTCGGCGGTGGCGACGCGATACCAGAAGCGCTCGTCGGGCAGCCAGTTAGGACGGACTCCGGAACGCAGTACGAGGGGAGTGGTGTTATAGCCCATCAGCTTCTCCGCGCGCTGATAATCGGCGGCGGTGAACTTCTGTTGGGCGGTGGCGGATGCGATTGCGAGCAGGGTCGCGGCGAGACAGCGTGCGCTCTGAATCATTCAGGCGGATGATCACATTCGATGCGGGTAGAAGTCAAGTTCGCCGCGCTCATCCCGCGGCCCGACCACTCATCACAATTCGCTCCCGCGACATTCCATCCCCCGGCAGAATGCAGTCATGAGATTGATACTGCTTTCGATTACCCTTGCCTGCGGCCTCTGGGCCCAGGATCCGTTCCAGGTAAAAGTGACTGGCCACGGCCGCCCTGTGATTCTGATCCCGGGCCTGTCCTCTTCCGGCGAAACCTGGGACACCACGGTGGCGCGCTACAAAGATCGCTTCGAATGCCACGTGCTGACCCTCGCCGGATACGCCGGCGTGCCGCGCATTCCGGCGCCGGTGCTCGCCACCGTGCGCGATGAGATCGCCGTGTACATACGCAAAAACAAACTGGACCACCCCACGATCATCGGGCACAGTCTGGGCGGGACCCTGGCGCTCGATCTGGCCGCGCATTATCCCGATCTGTTGGGCCGCATCGTGATCGTCGATTCGTACCCCTTCCTCATGGGCGCGATGGATCCCAAAGCGACGCTTGAATCGGCGCGCACCGTCGCCGGCCAGATGCGCGGCTACATGGCGGCGCAGACACAGGAGATGTATGAGGGCTACGTGAAATCGGGTATTGGCACGCGCACGATGGTGGAGAAGGACGCTGACTTCCAGCGCATCACGGGTTGGGGTTTGAAGAGCGACCGCACCGCGGTGACCGACACCATGGTGGAGCTATTCACCACCGATCTGCGCGAGGACGTGGCGAAGATCAAGGCGCCGGCCCTCGTCATGGGCGGCTGGATCGGCTACCAGGGCGCCACGCACGAAGGCGTGGAGGCGAACCTGAAGCTGCAATACGCCAAGCTGAAGGGCGTGGAAATCCAGGTCACCGACAAGGCGCACCACTTCATCATGTGGGATGATCCGGAATGGATGTTCGGTCATCTGGACCGCTTCCTGAAAACCAACGTTAAGTGATGAAGACAAGATCCGCCTACTGGGCATGCCAACTGATCGGCTGGGGGCTATATGTCGCGATGGGCATGTTCTGGGTTTCGCGCGCGGTCGGGTGGACGCTGTCCGTGGTGGTGGGCTATGGGCTGTTCTTCTGTTACAGCATCGCCCTCACCGATCTGCTGCGCCGCGAGATTAGGCGGCGTCACTGGCTCGACGGCTCTCCCTTGCGAGCGCTGGCGCGCATCGGGATGGCCGTGGTGGTCATGGGCAGCGTGCAGACGTTTTTGATCTTCTCGGTGAGTTGGGTGATGACTGGGAAGATCACAATGGAGGCCGCCGGGAATTCGCTGCTCTTCAGCACCTGGATGGGTGTTACCGGCGCCGATACGGTCTGGGCCGTTTTCTATGTCGCCGTGACCGGTCCGCGGCGTTTTCGCGAGAAGGAAGTGCGGATGGAACTGGCACTGCGCGAAGCGGAATTACGCGCCCTGGAAGCGCAGCTCAATCCGCACTTCCTGTTCAACAGCCTGAATTCCATTCGCGCGCTGGTAGTAGAAAATCCGCCGCTGGCGCAGGATATGCTCACGCGATTGGCCAACATTCTGCGTCACAACCTGCATCGCGATCTGATGCACACCATCCCGCTGGCCACGGAGTTGGAGGCGGTCGGCGATTATCTGGCGCTCGAAGGCGTGCGCTTCGAAGACCGTCTGCGCGTGCAATTCGCCATCGATCCGGCGGCGACACAGATGGCGATTCCGCCCATGCTGCTACAGACGCTGGTGGAGAACGCGGTGAAGCATGGGATCGCTCGGCTGCCTGAGGGCGGCGACCTGCTCATCCGCGCGACCCGTCAGGCGGACGGCATGCTGGTGGAAGTGGAGAACAGCGGGCAGATCGCGGCGCCCCGGCCGGGAGGAACGCAGGTAGGCCTGGCCAATACACGCGAGCGCCTGAGGATTCTGTACGGCGACCGCGCGCGGCTCGAACTGTCGAACGGTGCCGGCAATCGCGTCTGCGCAACCGCGCTGATTCCGGGGCAGGCATGAAAGCGCTGCTGATCGACGACGAGCGCCTGGCGCGGCTGGAGCTGCGGCGCCTGCTGGGTGCGTATCCCGAAGTGGAGATCGTGGGCGAGGCGCGCGACGCGGCCGAGGCGCTGTCGCTGATCGCGAAGCTAGCGCCGGAGCTGATCTTCCTCGATATTCAGATGCCCGGCATGAGCGGCTTCGACCTCCTGGAGCAACTCGACGACGTGCCGCAAGTGATCTTCACCACGGCCTACGACGAGTATGCGCTGAAGGCGTTCGAAGTGAACGCGCTTGATTATCTGTTGAAGCCGGTCGCTCCGGTGCGGCTGGCGGCGGCGCTGGCCCGCGTGCGTCCGCGCAATGAGCCGGTGCGGCTGGAGCAGGTCTTCGTGCGCGATGGCGATCGCTGCTGGATCGTGCGTCTGCCCGAAATCTTCCTGCTGGAATCGGAGGGGAACTACACGCGCGTGTATTTCGGCAGCGAGCGCCCGTTGATCCGTCGGTCCTTGAACGTGCTGGAAGAGCAACTCGATCCGGCAATGTTTTTCCGCGCGGGGCGCAAGGAGATCGTGAATCTAAAGTGGATCGATAAGGTGGATATTACGGTGGCTGGCGGCCTCTGCGTAACCCTGCGCGGAGGGCGCACGGTGGAAATGTCGAGAAGGCAATCGACGCGCCTGCGTGAAATCCTAAGTCTCTAAGGACTCTCGACCACTACCCTCCCATATACCAGCCGCCATTGATATGGAGGGTCTGGCCGGTGATGTAGCCGTTGCAGGCAAGCATCAGGGCTGCATCCGCGACTTCCTGCACTCCGCCGAAGCGCCCAATCGGAATGCGGTCGGGAGTGGCGTTAATATTCGCCGTGACCATCTCGGTTTCGATCAGCGCGGGCGAGATCGCATTCACCGTGATGCCTTCCTTGGCGAGGCGCGAGGCATAGAAGTGCGTCAGGCCGAGCATGCCCGCCTTCGACGCGGCATAGTGCGCGCCCACCACTCCGCCCACGTGAGCGGCCACTGACGAGAGATTGATGATGCGGCCCCAGCGGCGTGCGCGCATGCCGGGCAGCACCGCTTGCGTAACCAGGAAACACGATTTCAAATTCACCGTCAGCAGTTCGTCCCAATCCTGCTCGGTGATTTCTTCGATGCTCTGCACACGTGCGATGCCTGCATTGTTCACGAGGATATCGATGTGACCGAGTTCGGTCCGCACGGCCTCCATCAGGCGATCGACACCGCTACTCTGCGACACGTCGGCCTGCACGGCGATGCAGCGGCGGCGCAGGCCGGCGATTTCGGATTCGGCATCGGCAGCGTCGGCTGCACGAGTGCGGTAGTTGAGCGCGATGTCGGCCCCGGCGCGCGCCAGGGTCACGGCGATCGCCCGGCCGATCCCGCGGCTGGACCCGGTTATCAGTGCGACCTTTCCTGCCAGTGTCTGCATCGTTAGCGATCGCGCGCGACCTGATCAGTGGTTTCGGGACGCACCTTCTTGTAGGCCAGGAAAAGATGCATCAGGTCCGAAAACAGCACGCCGGCCAGCCTTCGATAGCCCGGCGTGGTGAAGTGTACGCGATCGGCCTGCGCCAGTCCGGCGATTTGCCAGTCGCGAATTGAGCCCGCACCGCCCATACGTTCGCGCGCATCCCAGTAGACGCAGCCCATCTCGCGACATACCGATTGCTGCTGCGCGATGATGTCGTCGATGCCGCCGACAAGCTGCCAGCCCTTACGCGTCCGCGACCAGCGGTCGCCGGGGCCCAGCACCAGGATGGTGGCGGCGGGCGCCGCGATGCGCAAGCGCTCGATCACTTTGGCGAAGGCGTCGCGATAGCTCTCGTGGTGCCACAGCGGGTCGCTGGCCTCATTGGTGCCGTAAGAGAGCACGATGAGGGCGGGACCGCGGCGCTGCACATAACTGCCCAGCATGCTCTCGTTCCATTTGAGTAGCAGCGTAGCCTCGGCGCCGTTGATGCCGAGCGCTTCGTAGGTGACACCGGTGGGCTTATCGGCTACCCATCCGAAGAGCCGCACGGGTCGCGCGTCGAGCGTCTTGAGCATGAAGCGATGGGGACCGGGTTCGGTGGCGTAGCGCACGAAGCCCGGGGCGAGTTCGCCGTCGGTTGGAATGTCGTCGAGGCGCTGGTCGTAATCGTAGAGGGCGACGCGGCCGCCGCCCGGCTGCTGCAGGAATTGAATTTCGAGGCGGTCGCATTCCACCTGTACGAATACCGATTGGCCGGGGCGCGAAGTGTCGATGCCGATGCCGCCGAGTCCGAACCACCCATCGCCATTGCCGGTGCGCAGACCGGAACTCACCCAACCGGGAGTGGCGCCGCCGCGCGCGTCGAAGCGGCGATAGCCCGCAAAAGGATGCCCGGCCAGCGAGAAGCCGGAGCCGCCATCGCCGAAGCGTTCGCGGAACTGGTCGCGCAGGCCCCCCGTCCACTCATCGGCCGCCGTGTGCGAATCGCCCCAGTGGATGATGTGGACCGGGGTCTTGTCGTGCAGGAGCTGTTCGAAGAAGGGAACCAGTGCGCCGGGCTGTTGGAAGGGCTTCGCCGCCGACGCCGCGAGGTACTCGTCAACTCTGCGCTGTGCGGCATCGCGCGCGCCTGGGCTCACGGGCGCAGCGGCGGGGCGCTTCTTCTTGCTCTTCGCCGCAACCTTCTTCCTGGCAGCGGGCGCAGGCGATCCGGCCAGCAGAGTGCAAGCCGCAAGAGCGGCCGCCAGTGCCAGTGGGATGTGAGTGCGCATCTTCCTAGTGTAGTGGGTGGGACCAGAGCGAAGCTGAGATCTCGCCCTACTGCGTCTCGCGCAGTTGGTACCGATTCAGCCCGCCGACAATTTCCCGCGTGAAGATGGTAGCGATCAATTTGCCGCCCTGGGGATTAGGGTGGATGAAATCGGCGGAGACCAGCCGAGGCTGCGCGGCATACCACTCGGCCATGGTCCCTTCGCCGCCCATGGCATGGAACGTGTCGAAGAAGCCGCAGCCGGTCTCCCGAGCGATGCGCCGCTGCAGGGCGACAATGCGCGGAATGGTGGGCATCGTCTCGATTTCGCCGGACGCCGCTTTGTGCCCGCGATCCATCGGGCCCATGATGAGCAGCGAAGTTTCCGGCAGCGCGGCGCGCAGGCGGCGTATGGTTTCGCGCAGCTCCCTTTCGTATTGCTTGTCCACGAAATCCGGGAAATCGGCCTCGTTGGTGCCGTAGTTGACGACGACCAGATCGGGCCGGCGATGTTGCAACTCTTCGGCCCAATGCTGCTGGTTGAACATGCGGGAGAGCACGGTGATGGACGCGCCATTGAGTCCCAGGCTGTCGTAAACCAGTCCGGGTCCGGCGCTCTCGGACGTAATGCCGAAGAGCCGCACGTGGCCCTGCGTGACACGCACGGTGAGCGTCGAAGTGGGCGCGCCTTCGAATGCTGCGAAGCCGGGCGCCTTGGCATCTCCGGCGGTTTCGATTTGGCCGAGGACGGTGTCGCCCGATGACACCGTGACCGTGCCGCCGCCGGGTTGGCGCAGGAACCAGACTTCGAAGTGCGAATAGGCTGCCTTACCGAAAGCAATCGTGCTCCCGGCGCCAGGACCGCCTGTGAAACTGACGCCGCCGAGTCCGAAGAAGCCATCGCGGGCCTCGAAGTGGCTGGCGGGGACCATGTCCCAGCCGTTGCCGCTCAGGCTCACGCCGGAGTGCTGATACCAGGCCCACGGCTTGGCCGGGAAAATGAAACCGTGGCCGGCATCGCCGAACCGCGTCTGCAATTGTTTGCGGACATCGCCGGTGATGAGGTCGGCCGTAGTGGGCGAATCGCCGTAGTGGACGATGCGCGTGATGGCGCCGGGTTCGCGACTCCCGGTGCGGCGCAGGGCGCGGTAGAAGTTGTCGAGCGCTCCGGCGGAATCGTCGTACAGGGGGCCGCCGGGGTTGGATTTCCCGGGCGGCAGCGCGCGGTCCATTTGGCGCGGCGCGGGAGCGAATTGCCGAACCACGAGTGCCGCGCCGAAGGCGCGCAGGGGTGAGAGCGGTGTGAGTTGGGGCGTGAAGTCGGTGAGTGCGCGCCATTGCGCCTCGCCGGGCGGGTGCCAGATGCAGAGCGCGGCCCCCAGGGTGAGGATGCTGAGCGCGGTATGGAGTGGGAAGTCGCGCATGTCAGAACCTGGAGTATACGAACGCCGCATTGCCGCCGGCGCCGGCGTAGTGAAGAATCACGGCGACTGCGGTGAGCGCGGCGGCGTGCACGTAGAAAGGGCAGGCAGCGAAGCGTTCGAGCGCCGCGGTGTACCAGGTCTTGGGCACGAAGAAGGTGGCGGCGCCGAGCAGCATGGTGAACATGAAGACGTCGTTGACGTTCTCGAAGCCGGCGGTCAGAGAAGCGATGCGGCCCAGAATTTCGACCGCGTTGGAGACGCTCGCGGCGCGGAAAAAGATCCACGTGAGGCAGACGAACTGGTAGGTGCCGAAGACCGCGAGCGCGTGGCGCCAGGGATTGACTGGCGGGCGCGTACGTCCGCGGCGCGACAGGTACCAGCGCGTGATGGCGAGGGCCGCGCCGTGCAGCAGTCCCCAGATCGCGAACGTCCAGGTGAGCCCGTGCCAGAGTCCGCCCAGCACCATGGTGATCACCAGATTGAGATACGGCATGAGTTTGGTGCGCTTGCCGGGCAGCGCGAAGTAAAGGTAATCGCGCAGCCAGTTGGAGAAGCTGATGTGCCAGCGCCTCCAGAATTCGGTGAGGTTGCTGCTGCGGTAGGGGCGGTCGAAGTTGATGGGGAGGCGTATGCCGAGTAACTGAGCGGTGCCGCGCGCGATATCGGTGTAGCCCGAGAAATCGAAGTAGAGCTGTAGGGAGTAGGCGTAGACGGCGAGCAGCGCCTCAGCGCCGCTATAGAGCTTGGGTGTGTCGAATACGCGATTCACAAGCAGGCCGGCGAGCATATCGGCGATTACGGTTTTCTTGAGCAGTCCGAGGCCGATCAGAAATAGGGCGCGCCCGCCTTCGATGCGGTCGAGCGGACGGCGAGCGGCGAACTGCTTGACGAGTTCGCTGACGCGCGTAATCGGGCCGGCCTGAAGGGTGGGGAAGAAGGAGACGGCGGAGAGGTAGGCCAACAAGCTCTCGGTGCCCTCGGCGTCGCGGCGGTAGAGATCGAGCGTGTAGGTCAAAGCTTGGAACGTGTAGAAGGAGAGGCCGAGAGGGAAGACCCAGGCGAAGCCGTGCAGGTTGACCATGCTGCCCATGTGCCGCGACCCCATCAGCAGCCCGAGATTGACTGCCACACTGACGGAAATCAACAGCCGCCGGGCGAGTGTCCCGCGCGAGCGCATGAGGCCGAGGCCCACCAGGAAATCGATCGTGGAACAGGCGGGGATGAGGGCGATGTAGAAGAGTCCGTAGCGCGCGCAGAAGTAATAGTTGGCGAGCAGGATAATCGCGAGCCGCACCAGGCGGGTCTGCGGCGCGAGCCAATAGACGAAGAATACGGCGGCGACAAAAATGAAATAGGAACTACTGCCGGCAGCGAGGCCCATGCGGAAGTTCCAGGGTAACAACCGGCAACGCGACCGCGCTAGTACTCAGTGGGCTTAGGATACTGGCCTGCTCGCGTTTTGCTGTGCTCCAGAGGTTGTGGGCGCTCTCGTCCCACATCCGAGCCAACCTAACCCTATGCCCCACAAATCCAGGACCTCTGCCCCGCGGCCCGCGTACTCACTGGTGCTTTCCCGTGGCGCGAAAGTCGCCGTCGCGGGCATTCTATGGGGGCCGCAACAATCCCAGCCTACCGGGCCGCAAGAATAGACCCCGCAATCACGCTCCGGGACGAGTGACTTGTCCTTGCACCCGCAAAGGCCAGATTCCTTCCTGCAAGAGGGGCGTTTTCCACGCCCCCGGGTCAACTGGCCGCTTTACTCATCGTCTGCGCTCGCCGGGCACAGGCCGCAACGAACGCCTTCACTAGCGGACTCAGCGTGGCGGACATCTCCGGCTGGAACAGCGTCGCCACGAAGAACGGATGGCCATCCAGTTCCACCGCGCGAATTTCGTGCTGATCGTCCACCGCGCTCACACACAGCGATCCACTCTCGATCAAGCGCCGGTAGCGATTATTCAACCCGAAACTGCAGTGGTACTCCTCCACCGATTCTGCGGTCTTGTATGCATTGCGTAAGTGCGTACCCTCCATCAGGCGCACCCGTGCCTTAACCCCCGCCAAACCGCAGCCAAGCGGTGATATCAGCGGAATGGCTGCTTTTGGATTCGTCTTCTGGTGATCGGCATCCACTAGTCCCAGAACGTGGCGCGCATATTCTATGAGCGCATACTGGAACCCGGCGGATGTGCCGAGAAATGGAAGATGGCTGGTCCGCGCATAGCGGATAGCGGAAATCGCGCCGTCGGCGCTTCGATACGGCATCCCTGGGACACACCAAAGGCCATGGAACTCCGCGAGGGATTCTCCCTTGTCCACGGAATCCGTAGAAACCCACGTGGTTTCCACCGCGCCATCCGTAGCGCTCTCTAGCGCCTTCGGGATCGCGTGATGTGCCTTCTGCTGCCCGTTGAACTCTCCCAGGAGTCCAACTCGGATCGCTGAGTGCATGGGCGGGATTATGTCACAAATCCACGACCAGCGTACCCGGAAATTTAAAATTATTTAAACCGACTTATATCTGCGAAAGCGCCAGAAGGGGAAAATAGTCACGGTACATGGCGTAAGTCAGATAGAACACATTGGGGAAACCTGTGCCGGTAGTAGCCCCTTCGGGCCACTTACCATCCACCGTCTGTAACTGCAGAAGGTACTCCACGCCGCGCCGGAACTGAGTGGATTCGCGATCCCCCGCGGCGCGCAATCCGAGCACCGCCCATGCGGTCTGCGAGGCTGAACTCGGTGCCGGAACAAAGCAATCGCGCGCATAACTGGCGCACGATTCGCCCCATCCGCCGTCCGCGTTCTGGATCGCGCGCAGCCATTTCGCCGCCCTCTCCAGAGCTTCCAACGTATTCGGTGCGCCGCTCGCGTCCAGCCCGCGCATAGCCAGAAACGATCCGTAAATGTAATTCACGCCCCAGCGCCCGTACCAACTGCCGTCGCGCTCCTGCGCTTCCAGCAGGTAAGTTACGCCGCGGCGCACTGCCTCGTGTCCCGCCATACCGCGGCGGCTCAGGCACTCCACCACGCGCCCCGTAATATCGGGACAGGTCGGGTCGAGCATCGCATTATGATCCGCGAACGGCACCTGGTTCAGGACCGCCCAATTGTTATCCACATCGAACGCCGCCCACCCGCCGTCGGCAGATTGCATCGCCAGCAGCCAGTTGATTGCCCGCCTTTCGCACGCCGACTGCGCCTCCGCATTCCGCCCCTTGGCATGCATCAGCGCCAGCAGCACCATCGCCGTGTCGTCGATATCGGGATAGAATTCGTTGGCGAACTCAAACGCCCAGCCCGAAGGTTCGGTATCCGGCCGCTTCACGCTCCAATCGCCCTTGCGGCGGACCTCTTTGCTGATCAGCCACTCCGCCGCCCGCGTCAAACGGGCGTCGTCTCTGAGCCCAGCCTCGCCCATCGCAAACGCGCAGATTGCCGTATCCCAAATCGGGGAGACGCACGGTTGGAACGTGAACCGGTCTTCGGTCTCGATCAGCAGGCTCTCGAAGTGGCGGATCGCCTCCACACGATCGGGATGGTCCTTCGCATACCCCAGTGCATCAAGCGCCATGATGAAGTACATCATCGCCGGGTAGATCGCCCCCAGCCCTTCGGTGTGCCGCGTGCGCGTCAGAATCCAGCGCTCCGCCTCACGGATCGCCGCCGCCCGCACCCGCTCGCTGCCGCGCTTTTCCCATACCTTGAAAACGCGATCCAGTTGGTGGAACAGAACGCTCAGGCCCCACCGCTTGGGCAGTTTCAGGCTGACTCCCGGCGAGAGCAGTTCATCCAGATTGAACCCATCCGGCGCCCTACGGTTGGCCCCACGCGCCTGCACGATCGATAGCGGCACCAGAATCGAACGCGTCCACGACGACATCTCGTACAGCACGTTGCCGGGCAGCATGACGATCTCCGGCGGCACCGAAGGCGCATACTTGCGCGGGTACAGTCCGAACAGGCTGAGGTTGATCTTCACGTAGCTGTTGGCCGCCTGCAGCCCGCCTAACGCCAGAATGCGTTGACGTGCGGCACTCATCGCCTGGCACTCCGGGTCGATTCCAGCCAGTTTCAATGCGCCGTACGCCTTGATGGTCGCGCTAACTTCCGACGGGCCTCCCGCGTAAATATTGAACCCGCCGTCCGCCAGTTGGCGCTGCAGGATGGAACGCGCCGCCCGGTCGATGCGGTGCCTCGTTGGCGGATTCCACCCGTTCTCGTCCGGCTGATTCAACCACAATTGCAGCAGGATGTAGTCGGATTCCAACGTAGTATCCGCCGTCAACTCGCCGCACCAGAAGCCCTCCGGCGACTGCTGCGCCGACAGTGCTTCTATCGCACGCCCGGTGGCATCGGCGACGCGTGCCCGCTCGGTCTGCGCTGTCTCATGGGTCGACCTGCGCTGGCCAAGTCTCGTGGTTTCCGTCCATTCGTACGACATCGCTGAATACACATGGTAACAACGTACACTGGAAATATGGACTGGCAATTGGATGCGCCCGAACTGCGCGTGCTCGGCGCGCTCATGGAGAAGGAGAAGACCACTCCGGAGTACTACCCCATGTCGCTCAATGCTCTGGTCAACGCCTGCAACCAGAAATCCAACCGCGAACCGGTGGTCAACTTCGATGAGGAAATCGTGGACGCGGCGCTGGAAGGCCTGCGCCACAAGGGTCTCAGCGCCCGCATCTCGGGCGCCAGTCGCGTCGCCAAATACGAGCACCGCTTCACCGAGCTCTGCAACCTCGGACGCCGCGAGGAAGCCGTCCTCTGCGTGCTGATGCTGCGCGGTCCGCAGACCGTCGGCGAACTCCGGGGCCGCACAGAGCGCCTCCACACGTTCGACGACTTGGAGAGTGTCGAGAACACCCTGCAGCGCCTGGCCGAAATTGGCTTCGTGAAAAAGCTCCCCCGCCAGAGCGGCTACAAGGAACAGCGTTGGGCCCAACTCCTGGCCGGAGATGTCGAAGTCACCGACGAAGCGCCCGAACCATCCTACGCAGCCTCTTTTTCCGACCGGGGCACGTCCGACAGGGAACGAATCGCCATCCTGGAGCAGGAAGTCGCCGAGTTGAAAAGAGCCTTCGAAGACTTCCGCCGCAATTTCGAGTAG
>JBDTPR010000094.1:0-13991 GCA_039932635.1 Candidatus Solibacter sp. | reverse complement strand
CGCGGGATTCGGTAATGGTCGGCATGCCCGACGTGGCGGTTCGCGAGAGCCGCGAACGCATTAAGAGCGCGCTCATCAATTCCGGCTTCGGGTACCCCAACAAGCGCATCACCATCAACCTCGCGCCCGCCAATGTGCGCAAGGAAGGCGCCGGCTTCGACCTCCCCGTGGCCATCGGAATTCTCGGCGCCATGGGCGCGATCGCCGCTGCCGATCGGCACATCTTCATTGGCGAACTCTCGCTCGATGGCGCGCTCCGCCCCGTGCGCGGCACGCTCTCAATTGCCGTTTGCGCGCGCGAACACGGCATCGCCAACCTCATCGTCCCCTTCGAGAACGCCGCCGAAGCCGCGGTGGTTTCGGGCGTCAATGTTTATGGAGCGCGGTCCCTCGCCGAGGTGGTCGCGATCCTCACCCGCCCCACCGAATTCGCCCCCGTGTCCGCCTTGCGCAACGGCAACGGCGTGCATGGCGAACCCATCGCCGATTTCCGCGACGTCCGCGGTCAGACGATGGCGAAGCGCGCGCTCGAAGTCGCGGCGGCCGGCGTTCACAACGTCCTGATGATCGGCCCGCCGGGATCGGGCAAGACGATGCTGGCCAAACGTCTCGCCGGCATTCTGCCGCCGCTGACTTTCGAAGAGGCGATCGAAACCACCAAAGTCCACAGCATCGCCGGCACCCTGCCCGCGGGCGCAGGACTGCTTTCTCAACGACCCTTCCGATCACCACACCACACCATCTCCGACGCCGGTATGATCGGCGGCGGCAGCGGCATGCCACGTCCCGGCGAAGCCAGCCTGGCGCACAACGGAATGCTCTTCCTGGACGAGTTTCCCGAGTTCCCGCGCGACGTCCTCGAAATTCTGCGGCAGCCGCTCGAGGATGGATCGTTGAGCATCGCGCGATCGTCCATGACCTTGCGCTTCCCCTCCAGCTTCATGCTGGTGGCCGCTATGAATCCGTGCAAATGTGGATTTTTTGGCGATGCCACGCGCGAATGCCGCTGCACTCCCGGCCAGATCCAGCATTACCTCGGCAAGATCAGCGGCCCCCTCTTGGACCGCATCGATATCCACACCGAAATTCCCGCCGTGCCCTTCAAGGAATTGCGCGGCGATTCGATGGCAGAGTCGTCCGACCAGATTCGCGCCCGCGTCGAGGCCGCCCGTGCCGTGCAGATGGCACGCGGCTTCTACAACTCCCGCATGCCCGCCCGCGACATCCGCAAAATCTGCGCCCTCGATGACGCGGGCGAGCGCACGCTCGAAATGGCAGTCCGCCGCATGGGCCTCTCCGCCCGCGCACACGACCGCATCCTCAAAGTCGCGCGCACCGTCGCCGATCTCGACGAGTCCGCCAATGTCAGCGCGAAGCACTTGGCGGAAGCGGTGCAATATCGGAGTTTGGATCGCAATTATTGGACGTGACGCACGGCGAGCTACGGCTTGACGCGAATGTTCTTGCAGGCCCTACCGAACGACGCCCGACAACAGCGCCGGGTAGGGTGGTCATTTCCCTGATGGCCGGCCATCGACGTACAACCAAGCTTGTGTGCCCGAAGCAAGAGTAGCAGCGATCCGACGGTAGTTTGCGATTTTCTCGTAGCCATCGGCAGCCGCGAGTTCGACGTCGCTCACCTCGAAGACTGTTCCGCTGACCCGACTATCGGATCTTCCGTTGAACGTGACGTTCGCATAATGCGTAGCGCCACTCGCGGCCGCGGCCGCGGTCACATCCTCGATCTCGACTAGCGATGGCTCGTATTCCGGTAATTCGTCGGCGTATCCCTGGAGGAGTCGTCCAAAGGTGGAACGCTGTACATCCGGCTGCTGGAGACTGCCGTAAGAAAAAAGTAAAGGCATGGCGGGCAGGTATCCATTGTAGCCCGCCATATCAGTCTGCTCCCGGTCACGTATCCCAGCTACTGATCGCAAGCCGCCCTGCGGTAGGCAAAGAGCGCCGCCGCAATCAACACGACCGACAAGGTCGCAGGCTCGGGAGCACTCTGAGCAGGCGCTTCCATGACCACCACCTGGAAGTCGAAGTCCTGCTGAAACGATCCCGTAAAGCAACTGCCGCAGGTGTACGGATCCGCGGAGTACGCCACCCACAACACGCGGAGCAGTCCCGAGTTCTGATCTCCGGCCAGCGACCCCGGCGACAGCGCATACGACCCGATTCCGGTTTGCGCGGCATCGCTAAAGCCCTGCGCCCACGTGGCAGCGCCGGCCGGGAGAAGAAAGTCCAACGGACCGCCGCTGGCTCCAATCAGGTCCGTATAAACGCCCAGTCCCGGGTTGGTTTCGTTGAGCAGAAACGAACCGGCAAAACTGATCCATTCCACGGGATCCGAGTCCACCGTAAAACCCCATCCGGTTATGCCGCCGGGGGTGCCGGTGATGGCTCCCCCCGCGGGATCGATTTGAACCAGCGGCCCCGCCAACAGCGGCAGGGCCAGCGCAAATAGCAGAACGAATATCTTCTTCATGACTGTCACCTTTCCTTACCGAATGAGATTGAGAACTGACGTGCGAAGCAGGGTTCCACCGCCGGCCGAGATGTTCACCGTGATCCTGATCCGCTTGGCGGTATCCGGCCAATTAAACACGATGTCGCGCGACACCGAGGCTCCGGCCGCAACGTCCCCGTAGCTCACCGCGCCTGCTTGCACCGTAACCGTGCCACTGCCCGACACCACGACGATCGGGCCGATCGATTCGATCCGCGCCGCGCTGGCCGTGGAGCCGCCCGTGTTGCTCAGCGAAATCGGCATGACGCGGCCGCCCGCGCGATCTGCACCGGCGCCGCTCTGAAACGCGTACAGGTCGGCCGGAGTCGCGCGGAAGTTCGCCACGATGTTCGCGCCGGTCGCGCCCGCGGTGAAACTGGCAGGACTTTGAACCGCCACCAGGTCGCCGGTGAAGCCGGTGAACATTGCGCCGGCGTTCGCGGTCGCGCGCAGCGTGATGCTGCTTCCCGCCGCGATCCAGCCTCCGCCGGTCACACTGCCGAGGTTCGCCGGATTCGCCGTGACGCTCACCAGCACCTCGCTCGCGTATATCGCGGTCAGCGAACCATCCGCTGCCACGGTGTAGCTTCGTGCCGCGGCAGTGACGCCGTCGGACCACCTCACGAACGTATAGCGGACCATGGAGTTCAACGCCGAGACCACCAGCGCGGGAGCGGCAATGCTCACCGTGCCCGGATCGAGCGTCACTGTGGATGGGAACGGATAGTTTGTGCCACCCACCGTCAGCGAGGCTGTTTCGGACGCCGGCAGATTTGACGAGAACGTGATCCGCGGCAGCGCCATGAAATTCGCCGTAATCACCCAGGGGCCACCCAGTTGGATGGCGGTGGATGTACCAGTGACATCGCCCGAGAATCCGGTGAACCTGTAGCCCGCGGCAGCTTGCACCGCTAGGGTCTGCGGGCCGGGGCGATAGAAGCCATCGCTGGTCGGCGTGACAAAGGCCAACGTACCCGCGCCGGGTGGGTTGACGGAGAGAGTGGGGTGGTACCAGGTGCCGAACTGCACGCTAAGAGTCAGGCCATCCAGCGGCACGGTCACGTTCTGATTGCGCGGTCCACTGTTGGACCACGACTCGAACCGGTACTGCGTGCCGGGCGCAGGCGAATGATCCGGCGCGCGAAGATCGATGCGCGAGCCGGGCTGCGCCAGGTTGTTATAAGGAAGAAGGACGGTATCGGGTCCTACTTGAATCGACGCCTGCGTCGCGTTCGACGTGATGTTGAGCGGGCGGTTCCCCATGCGGATCGGGATCTTGATGGTATCCAGGCGCGAGTCCGCCGGAATGATGGCGATGGTTCCATCAGGGTAGGAGCTGCCCGGTACGACGGAAAGCGTCAGGGTGGCCGGCAGACTGGTGCTGTCGGCGGTCACACTGAGCCACTGCTGACTGGAGATCGCATTGAACGTCGAGCGGACGGTGGGGTCGGGGCTCGCCACCGTCACCTGCGCGGTGTTCGAGGTCATGGTCACACTCGATGGCGTGGCCAGGATATCGGGCGAGTACAAGAACACCGTCACGTTGCCGGCCGTAATGTTCGCGCCCTGCGCCGTGTAGACCATGCCGATTTCCTGGTTCGGCGCCAGCCCGTTCGCGGCGACGGTCTGGAATGGAAGCGCACTCGAATCGCAGGACTCTGTGAAGTCCCAACGCGTAAGTCCGTTGGCGACGGCCCGGACAACAACCTCGCCGTCAATCGCCTGGGTGGTCGAGAGGTTCTTGACGTAGAGCGTGTGCGCAGCCGCGTCCACACGCACCTGCACCTGACTGCTCGTCAACTGGACTTTGCCTCCGCTGATCCGCTTACGACAGGAGCCGGGACCAAGGTTGTAGGGATAGCCGACGTTTCCGCTGAGCATCCGCGTATCCGGGTAGGTGGGAGTTGTGCGGTTCCAGGAGTAGGCGCCAACTTCGAGGAACTTATCGGTAATGCGAGCGCCCAGGAAATTGGCCGTCGCGTCGCTGCAGGGGTCTAACCCGTTTCCATAAGAGGTGCAGTCGCCGCCGGACCCGTCCACGAAGTTTTCCAGCGGCGCAGTGCCGCCCTTCACGAAGTTAGCCTGGGAAAAGTACTCCAGCCCATGAGAATGACCGGCGAACATGGCGATGACGTTATAGGGCAGGACCGCCGCTTTGAAGGCGTCTTTATTGGCGAAAAACCAGCCATCCGTTAACCTGTAGTGCTGAATCAGGACTACCGGCCGTCCGCTATTGCCCACGTAATGCGCCAGATCACGCTTGAGCCATTCCAGGCCGTTCAGGCCCAAGGGAGGGGAGTACTGACGGTCCGTATCGCCGGCCCATGTGTGGAGCTGAACGAAGTGGACTCCGTGCCAGTCCCACGAGTAGTTAAGGCTGCCGCCTAGGGTAAATTGCTCAGGACAAAGCGCATCCACGCCCACCAGACATCCCGTGCCGTTCCGGTCCACGTGCAGGTTCAGTGTACGGGCGAAAATGTAGCTCCACATGTGTAGCGCGGCATTGGTATCGCCATCCATGCCGTAACCGTTTCCCTGGGCGCTGCTGTCGTGGTTGCCCATGCCGACGTAGACCGGATAGTTGATTGAGGCCGGAATCGTGCCCTTCTCCCACATCAGCCGGTAAGCGCCCAACTTGGCATCGCCCTTCCCGGTCACCATGTCGCCGGCGAGGAGCACGGCGGCGATACCGTTTTGCGCGCCGTACTCATTAATGTGTGCGACTTGATTGATCTGATCGCTCACGTTGTAGCTCTGCCGGAAAAAATGCAGGTCACTCGTGACCACGAACCGGACGTCCGTGCCGGCGCCAGGCCGGGCGGCCGGCAGAACATTGGCATTCTCGGCCGTGAAGGGCCGCATGTCGCACTGCCCGTTGTCCACCAGGTTGTTCGCCGGATCGGTACAGCCGTAGGACGCTCCAAAGGGTCCTTTTCCCGGGTGCAGGATCTGCGCGCAGAATCGTCTGCCGGGGGCGCCGCAACAGCCCGTTTCGTAAAAGGAACTGTTCTGTCTCTGAGGCTGACAGACACCGCCGTCATCCTGCGTGATGATGTTGAAGGGGGACGTCTGGGACCAGCCCAGACGTGCGACCACACTTGCGTAGAAAAGGAGTTTGCACAGACGAGTATTCACTTCGATTCCCTCCGCCGCAACCTCCCGGGGTCGAACACCGGTGCGGCCTTTTGCAGAGTTTGCCGCCCGCTTGCCCACACGGACAAGTGAATCGTTGAATACCTCTACCATTCCAGGTAAGTCACACAAGTAAAAGTACTAACAAGCTCCTCTCAACCGTGAGTTTCCTGGTATTCTATGGAGACTTTCGTATGCTTCCGGCCCGCGATGGCGCCCCGATGTTAGAGGTCGTACACTTCGGCGTCTACGAATTTCGCTTCGATACACTGACGCTCTCCAAGTACGGCCTGAAGATCAAACTTCAGGAGCAGCCTTCTCGCGTGCTGGCGCTTCTGTTGCAAAACGCGGGACAGATCGTCACCCGCGAATCGCTCAAGCAGGAATTGTGGCCGGATGCATCCTTCGGTGAATTCGACTCCGGCTTGAACACGGCGCTCAGCAAAGTGCGCAGCGCTCTCAGCGACTCGGGTCTGCGCCCCACGTTCATCGAACGCGTTCCCCGGCAAGGCTACCGGTTCATCGCGCCGGTGCTGGGTCCCGCGCCGGCCAACTCGCGACTCGAAACCCTTCCTGAGCCAGCCCAATTATCCGAGCCGGAGCCCTCCGCGAAGCCGGTCAGGCGGCCAGCGCTGACCGGGATGATCGCCGGTCTTTGCCTGCTGGGAATCGGACTGGGAGCCGGCCTATGGATCGGGCGGCGTGAACCCGCCGGGCCGGTCAACACTCCAGTTCGCTTCAGCATCCGTCTTCCCGCCGGGCAGACCCTGCCATCGGCTTCGCAGGCGGGCAGCGCGATTTCCATTTCCGCCGACGGCAGCACCGTCGGTTACCTCGCACTCTCCGGATCCATCACGCAGGTGTTTGTGAAGCGTTTCGAGGAGGAAGAATTCCGTCCGGTGGCAGCCACCGTGGGCGCGGCGGATTTCCAGCTCTCGCCGAACGGGCGCGAGGTGCTCTTCGCTGTCGGCAACAAATGGCTGCGCTACCCGGTGGCCGGCGGACCGGCGGCAACCGTCACCACCGTGTACGTCCAGCAGGGTGCGCTCTGGGCGTCCGACGGCTCCATTTACGTGCAGGATACCGAACCCCGCTCGAACCCTGTGTCCAAAGAATCTGTCATCTACCGGCTCGGTTCCAACGGGCGGGCGGACTTGATCACGCCTCATGTGCCTGGAGTCACCCAATGGCTATATGCGCGGCAGGTCTTGCCCAACGGCTACCTGCTTCTGAGCCAGAACGCCGGGCCCAGGGATCGCAGCCTGTTTGCCATTTCGCCTGGCGATCGCACGCGCTCCCTGCTGGTTCACCCTGCGATGGGCGGCTTCTGGCTGCCTTCCGGCCATCTGGTTTATTGGTGGGGCGGCAGTCTGTTTGCCGCTCCCTTCAGCCTGCGCGAGATGCGGGCAATCGGTCCCGGTGTGCCGGTAGTGTCCGGAGTGGCTTCGCAGGGTTGGCGCGGAGGGCAGGCGTCGGTATCCTCTAATGGCACTCTGGTGTACGTGCCCGCGCCGGTGGGAGACCGCACTCTGATCTGGTTAGACCGGAACGGAAACCAGGAATCACTCGACGTACCCCCCGCTCCCTATACGGTGCTCGGCCTGTCGCGCAACGGAAAGCGCCTGCTGCTCCATCGTACCGATGCCGCGCACGCCGGCGTCTGGCTGTACGATCTGGCGGAGCGAACCTGGACCAGGCTCGCCGCGGGGATCTGGAGCAGTTCCAGCGCGGTGTGGAGTCCGGATGAAAAATCGGTCGCGTTCACCGCCAACCTGCAGGGCGAGGCATTCGAAAATCTCTACGTGCGCCCGCTAAACAGCACCGGAGCGCCCGAACGCATCGCTCCCTCGCCGCAGGGACAGTTCGCTACCGCCTGGTCGGAGCATGAAGGCCTTATCTACACGGAAAGCGACAAACCAGGCACACATGTCGATGTGCGCCGAATCCGGAGCGTGCCGGGCGGAGCGCCGGAAGACCTGGTGACATCGACCTCCGACGATTCCCACGCCTCTGTGTCTCCCGATGGCAAGTGGCTGACCTGGGCGAGCAACAGTTCCGGACGGACGGAAGTCTACGCACGGCTGCTCGGGTCGGCTGCGCCCGCGCTTCGATTGTCGCGCAACAGCGGCATTGCTCCGCTGTGGTCGCCCAAAGGAAATGAGGTCTTTTATCGAAGCGGCAACGCACTCTGGTCTGTCGCGGTTGAGGGGAATCGGTTTCTCGAGCCTCGCAAGCTGTTTGAGGCAGAACTCGCAGGTTCTCGTATCTGGAACCATGAGTATGCGGTGAATGGCGACGGCACGCGTTTCCTCTTTGCCAAGGAAGTGCATGATCCCGACGATTACCGGCGCATTCAGGTGGTTCTGAACTGGCCGGCGGAAGTAGCTGGCCTGATTTCCGGTGGCAGCAATCGCGCCCGGTAACGCCCTACGGCAGCGGCTTGACGCGGATATTCTTGTATTGCACGGTGCTGTTGGGATCATGCCCCTGCAACGCGAACGTTCCGTGACTCAGGGTACGGCCCGGACCTTCGCGGCCGCCATCCCAATCGGCCGGCTGGGTCCACTTCACCACCTCTTTGCCGTTCAACTTAATGGTAACTGTGTCGCCCTGCACGATGATGTGCTCGCTGAACCACTCGTTGTCCTTGGTGATGTCCTTGATTTCGGCCTCGCCGACATCCTTCACGTGATATAGACTGCCGCTCTTCACCAGGTCCCGCACGTACGTGTTGTTTACCTGGACCTCGAAGCCCTTCTTGGGAAAGCCGCCGTCCTGAAATTCCGTGTGGAAGTAAATTCCGCCGTTGGAATTCGGCGCTGCCAGCACATCCACCATGAGCTCGAAATTCTTGAAATCGTGGCCCTTCACCGTGCCGTCGTAAAACGCATGGGCTACCGGGCCGTGGGCGACAAGAGCGCCATCCTTGATCTGAAAGGATGTCTGGTCTCCGCCGACCTTCCAGCCGGCCATGGTTTTGCCGTCGAAGAGTGAAATCCAGCCGTCCTGCGCTAATGCGACGGGCGCGGCGAGCATCAGGAAAATCAAAGTCAAACGATTCATGGTCTGCCTCGCGGTGATTGTATCATTACGCTGAAGTCAATCAGCAATTCAACAGCCTATTTAACAACACATCCAACTCATTCCACAGGACTTCCTGAGTTTTCCACAATTGCCCTATCGCAGGGCACTCGGAATCTGTGACAATCGCTTCGAGCCCCGTGATATCCGCTGCTCCCTACCTCGTTATCCACCGCTCGGTGAAACCCGAACTCTTCCCTTTTGCTGGCCTTACCGGGACTTCCACATTTCCACAGCCCCTATGACTACGGTTCTTCTTACTACACATATTTAGTTAATAAAAACTAGTAGCATTCGCTCCCGTCGCCGTATAAATTCAGTTAGCGTATGAGGGTACCGAAACCATGTTCTTCTATGCCCTGACGATCTCGCTGTCTGCCTTCCTGCTCTTCGAGGTCCAGCCAGTGATCGCCAAGATGATCCTGCCCTGGTTCGGAGGCTCGTCGGCGGTCTGGAGCACGTGCATGCTCTTCTTCCAGATTATCCTGCTCCTCGGTTACGCCTACGCCCACTTCCTCAACAAACTCCCGCCGCGCCGGCAGGCGATCGTGCACATCTCGCTGCTCGCCATTTCTCTTGCCACCCTTCCCATCATCCCGGGCGAGTATTGGAAACAGCCCTCGGGCATGCATCCTTCCTTCACGATTCTCGCCCTGCTCTCGGTGACGGTAGGGATGCCGTACTTCCTGCTGTCATCGACTAGTCCATTGCTGCAGGCCTGGTACGCGCGCACTCACCGCACCGGACTCCCCTATCGCCTCTTCGCCCTTTCCAACTTCTGCTCCATGCTGGCGCTGCTCACCTATCCGTTCCTGATCGAGCCGAATCTAGCCTCGCATACCCAGGGCATCGCGTGGTCCGCCGGATTCGCAACCTTCGCCGCTCTCTGCGCGCTGACCGCGTGGCGTACATCAGCCGAATCCTCGACGCCGGCCAGCGATGCAGCAGCGGTCGAAGCAACTCCAGCCACCGCCCCGACCTGGGGACAGCGCCTCATCTGGCTGGCGCTTGCCGCTTCGGCGTCGATCCTCCTCCTCGGCGTCACCACACACCTGACGCAGGACGTGGCGGCCATCCCGTTCCTGTGGATCGTGCCGCTCACCGTCTACCTGCTCAGCTTCATCCTGTGCTTCGAAGCGCCCAGGCTCTATCACCGCGCCCTCTTCATTCCGCTGCTGATCGCCTCGCTTTGGTTCATGGCCTACCGGCTCTGGCCCGAACACGGAAAGATGTCGATGCGCAGTCTCATCACACTCTTCGCCGCCTCGCTCTTTGTCTGCTGCATGGTCTGCCACGGCGAACTGGTGCGCCTCAAGCCACATCCCCGTTACCTCACCGGGTTCTACGTGATCGTGTCGCTGGGCGGAGCCATGGGCGGCCTGTTCGTCGGCCTCTTCGCGCCCAACGTCTTCCACGCATACTACGAATTCCCCATCGGCATGGCGCTCTGCGCCCTCGTCGCCGGCATCGTCTTTGCGCTCGCGCTCCGCGCCGCACCGCGAGTCTGGATGCAGACGGGGATCGCCGTCATGTTCGTCCTGCTGGCCGGCTACGCCTATTTCCTGCAGGCCATTATGGTCCGCATGGTCGATGGCTACAGGGTAGTCGCTCGCAATTTCTACGGCCAACTGCGCGTTGCCGACGAAGGCGATCCGCGCATCGATGACGATGCCTCGCGCCGCCTGATCCACGGCGTCATCAATCACGGACAACAGATGCTCCGCGAAGAATATCGCCGCCTGCCGGTTACCTATTTTTGTCCGGATAGCGGCATAGGTCGCGCCATGATCGCGCTCGAGGGGCGTCCGCGGCGTATCGGAATCCTGGGACTGGGCTGCGGCACGCTCGCCGCCTATGGCCGCCGCGGCGACACGCTGCGTATCTACGAGATCAATCCGGTGGTTCTGGAAATCGCCAACCGCGATTTCACTTACCTGAAGGACACGCCTGCCAAAGTCGAAGTCGCCTTAGGCGATGGCCGCCTGGTCCTGGAACGCGAACCCGCCACGCCGGAAAACCTCTTCGACATTCTGGTGATGGACGCGTTCTCCGGCGACTCCGTGCCCGTGCACCTGATCACGCGCGAGGCTTTCGCCATCTACTTCAAGCACCTCAAGCCCAACGGGATCCTGGCCGTCAATATCTCCAACAGCTACCTTGAACTCGATCCCGTAATGGAGCGCGCGGCGGCCGCTTTCGGTAAGACGGCCATGGTCTACCACTGGAACGCGAAGAAGGACGACCCGATGTGTTTCTCCTGCTCGTGGACGCTGATCATGAGCCGCGAAACCGTCGCCGAGCATGAAGAGTTGACCCTCGACGCGCAGGTCCTCACGCAAAAGCGGCCGTTCCGCATCTGGACGGACGACTTCTCGAACATGTTCAGTATTTTGAAGTAGCGGCCTTACTTGGTCTCGCCGGTTGGTGTTGTCTTGGCGAAATAGAGCGCCACGGCGCGTTCGATGTTGGCCTTCGTCATGCGCACCGGACGGCCTTCGTATTCGCTGATGGCGCGCACCAGTTTGTAGATGTCCATCGGGTAGCAGGCGCGCAGCACACCGACGGCATATTCATCGCAGCGCAAGCGCAGATATTCGGCGCAGCCCGGCTCGGCAGGCACCTGTTGTCCGGTCACCACGCGGCGGAAGATCTCATCGAACACTTCCGGGCTTACGTTCTCCACCCGCACCTTGGTCTGGATACGGCGCAGGAACGCTTCGTCCGCCAGATCGTGCGGATCCAGGTTGGTCGAGAACACCACCATGCATTCGAACGGCACCTGGAATTTCATGCCCGATGACAGCGTGAGGTAATCCACGCGCCGGTCCAACGGCACGATCCAGCGATTCAGCAGGTCGCGCGGCGCCAGCATCTGGCGGCCAAAGTCGTCGATGATCAGGATGCCGTTGTTGGCCTTCATCTGGCACGGCGAAATGAAGACGCGCGTCGATTCGTCGAGCCGCAGTTCCAGCATAGCGGCCGACAATTCGCCGCCCACCGTGATGCACGGCCGCTGGCAGACCGCCCAGCGCGGGTCCAGCATTTCATCCTGATTGGGCAGCAGGCGGTGCACCACCGGATCGAACAGCGAGATGATGTGGCCGTCCACTTCCACGGCGTACGGAATCACGACGGAATCGTGGTAAATGCGCAGGATGCGTTCCGCGATACTCGTCTTACCGTTGCCGGTGCCGCCGTAGAGGAACAGCGACTGGTGCCCGATCAGCGAAGGGCCAAGTTGGTCGAGCAGGCCATCGGGCAGCACCAGGTCGTCGAAGGCGGTGCGCAGGCTCTCGCGGCTCAGGCGCACATGCGCGGCCTGCGCCTTCACTACCTTCTGATATTGCTGAATGGATACCGGCGTCGGTCCCACATACTGGCAGACCTCATTGCGCCCGCTCGCCTGGGTCCGCCCGCTCGCGGTGAGTGAGAACGAATAGTCATTGCCCACCATGCCCTTCACTTCCAGCAATTGCTGGTTGCGGAACTGGTGAAATATGGTTTCCAACACAGGGAAGGAGAGCTTCAGCGTCTCATTTAACAGCCCCAGCGTGCCCGTGCCGTGTAGCCACAAGTAGCGCAGCACCAGATCGGCAACCACCGAGCGCGGCACCCCCAGATCCTCGATGCGGTCGGGTATTGTCGGCCAGCACTCCTGTCGCAGGGTAGGCTGAACTTGCG
This sequence comes from Candidatus Solibacter sp., assembly GCA_039932635.1. Lineage (GTDB taxonomy): Bacteria > Acidobacteriota > Terriglobia > Bryobacterales > Bryobacteraceae > Solibacter. The sequence goes on along the minus strand of JBDTPR010000094.1, from coordinate 1,585 downwards.
GGGCAGTCATTCACTACGGAATATAAACGACACTCCCGCCCCGATACTATTTGCCTTTAGATAACGTTCTTGTGGGGCAGAGCTTCGATTAGTCGTCGTCTTCCGACGCCTGGCCGACCTTGAGCACGCTCAGGAAGGCCTCCTGCGGAATTTCCACGCGGCCTACCCGCTTCATACGCTTCTTGCCCTCTTTTTGCTTTTCGAGCAGCTTGCGTTTGCGGCTGATATCGCCGCCATAGCACTTGGCGATGACGTTCTTACGAATAGCGGAAATGGTTTCGCGCGCCACGATCTTATTGCCAATGGCGGCCTGCAGGGCCACTTCGAACATCTGTCTGGGGATGAGTTTGCGCAGGCGCGAGATCAGGTCCTTGCCGCGCTCGAAGGCCAAATCCCGGTGGACGATGATGCACAGCGCATCCACCACTTCGCCGGCCACCAGCACGTCGAGTTTCACCATCGGCGAAGTGCGGTACCCGGACAGGTGGTAATCCAGCGAGGCGTACCCGCGCGAGACGGACTTCAGCTTGTCGTAGAAATCGAGCACGATTTCATTCAGCGGGAGTTCGTACACCAGCATGACGCGGCCGCCGCCGATGTGTTCGAATTTCTTCTGATTGCCGCGCTTCTCTTCGAGCAGCTTGAGGATGCCGCCGAGGTATTCCTCCTGCGTGAGCACGGTAGCGTCGATGATCGGCTCTTCGATCTGTTTGATGGCGCTGGGGTCGGGGAACTTGGTCGGGTTATCGACTTCGAGAATCTCGCCGGAATTCGCCGTGATGCGGTAACGCACGCCGGGGGCCGTGGTAATCAGGTCGATATTGAATTCGCGTTCCAGCCGCTCCTGAACAATCTCCAGGTGGAGCAGGCCGAGGAAGCCGCAACGGAATCCGAAGCCCAGGGCGACCGAGTTTTCCGGCTCGAAGTTGAAGGCGCTGTCGTTGAGCCGGAGCTTTTCCAGCGCATCGCGGAGCAGGCCGTGCTCGTGGGATTCGACGGGGTAGAGCCCCGCGAACACCATGGGTTTGATTTCCTCGAAGCCGGGCAGTGCCTCGGCCGCGGGGTTGTTGAAATCGGTGATGGTGTCGCCGATCTTGGCGTCGCTGACGGTCTTGATGTTGGCGAAAAGGAAGCCGACCTCGCCGGCCTGCAGTTCGTTGCAGGGGGTGGCCTTGGGCGCCTGGTAGCCGAGGCCTTCCACCTCGAAGGTCTGGCCATTGGCCATGAGCTTGATCTTCTGGCCGAGTTTGACGCGGCCGTCGATGATGCGCATGAGAATGATCACGCCGCGGTAGGAATCGAACCACGAATCGAAAATGAGGGCGCGCAACGGCAGGTCGGGCGACCCTCTGGGAGGCGGCACCAGCATGACGATCGATTCCAGGATTTCGTGAATCCCGATGCCGTTTTTGGCGCTCGCCAGGACGGCATCGCGCGCGTCCAACCCCACCAGCGTCTCGATCTGCTCGCGGATCCGTTCAGGTTCGGCGCTCGGCAGGTCCACCTTGTTGATCACCGGAATGATTTCCAGGTTGTGGTGCAGCGCAAGGTAGGTATTGGCGAGAGTTTGCGCCTCGACGCCCTG
>JBDTPR010000093.1:0-14036 GCA_039932635.1 Candidatus Solibacter sp. | reverse complement strand
CGCTCCCTTACGGTCGCGGCTCTGATCGAGTGCATCAAATTCCGGCGTACCAGGCGTAGCCATCCTCGGGGGCCGCGGAGCCCAGGCCTTTGCCGAACTTTTTCAGGTTGTCGGTGACGGTGAGGCTGGCGATATATTTGACGCTCTTGTAGCCGAGCTGGCGGGGAACCCGCATGCGCAGCGGTCCGCCGAGTTTGACCGGCAGGTCCTCGCCGTTCATGCCCGTGGCGACAAGTGTCTGCGGGTGCACGGCGTCGGCCATATCGATGCTATCCCACCAACCCTTCTGAAAGGAGCGATAGACCACGTAGCGGGCATTTGGCGATGTCCCCACCAGGTCGAGGATGGTGGCAAGCGGAACGCCCTTCCATTCGGCGATGTAGGACCAGCCCTCTTCGCACGCCAGATGGGTGATCTGGGTGCGCGAAGGGAAGCCCTTCAGATCGGCCAGAGTGAATACTTGCGGCCGTGCGACCATCCCATCGACGGCAAGACGCCAACCGGAGAATCCACCCGCCTGAAGGCGTTTGAACTCGTCGCCTAACGGACCGGTCTCGTTGGCGAAGGGAGGTTTCGAAATCTGGCTGGGACTGAACTCGCGAGCCAATGAGTTGCGCGTCAGGAGGCGCTGGGCCGCATAGGTCAGCGTTTCGCCCGGACCATAGAGGCCGCCGCCATCTGGCGGAATCAATCCATAGCGTCGCGCCAGGTTTGCCGCGACCGCGAGTCCGGTTGCTCCCGCGGTTGCCGCGATGCCTGTGGTGATGAGCTTTCGACGTGAAATCATTAGCGCTCCTTGGGTACGCCGGTGATCATCGCCCGCATGCGCTGGCGGAATCCGGCGAGCCAGACCATGGCGATGTGAATGAGCAGAAAGAGCACCAGCGCCACAGTTACGAAGAAGTGAATCGTGCGCGCGGATTGCTGTCCGCCAAAGACGGTGACCACGCCGGGCATTGCCGACGCGATGGCGGGCGACATGGCCAATCCCGTCCAGACGATCAAGGGGAAGAGCACGAAGATGACTTTGAGATACGTGATCCGCTGCAGCACGTTGTACGACCAGGCTTCCTCCTCTCGCGGACGGCGGAATCGGAGGTGTTGGGCGATTTCGCGTAAGGTCAGGCTGCCGGGCGCGGGCAGCAGACTTCGCCGGAAGTGCCCGTTGAGCAGACTCGCGGCAACGTAGAGCAACCCGGTCAGGACGGCCACCCACGCGGACTGGAAATGGAGGTAGCGGCTCCACCCGTTCTGGTCGGGCAACACGTAGTTGTAACCGGTGGGGACGCTGCCGCGCGAGGCCGGAATCGGGATCTTGAATAGCGGAGGAGTGTTGACATTCCCGGCCTCGCCCCAATAAAAGCGGGGGTGCGAGATGAGGATCTCCACGCCGCTGACCAGCAGTGCCAGGAAGGCGAAGGTGGTAATCCAGTGGGTGACGCGGACCAGTGCGGAGTGGCGTGGACGGACTGCGATAGCCCGCGCGGGCGATGCCGCGGTGGGTCCCCAAACGGAATCGGCCATTTGCGAGATTGTACCAATTGCGGAGCGCGCCGTGATAGCCTGCAAATTCGGAGTCCCTTTTCTATGCAACGGAGTTTCACGATCGTGGCGGCAGCGCTGGTGGTGTCGCTCTCCCTGTCCGCTCAGTCCAAACAGAAAATCTTCCACCTGGAGATTGGCGATGCGCAGCGGCGCACGCGCGACGCTCGCGTGGTGCTCGACGGCATCACCGACACCGCCACGGGCGATGTCCTTTCGGCCAACCAGCTTGCCGCCCGCCTGCGCGACACGCGGTTGCTGCTGGTGGGTGAATCGCATACCACAGCCGACTTTCATCGCGTGCAACTGCGCGTGATCAAGGCGCTACAGGAATCCGGGCGCAAGGTGATGATCGGCCTCGAAATGTTTCCGTACACCGAGCAGAAATCGCTCGACAACTGGCGCGACGGCTTGCTCACCGAAAGCGGCTTCCTGACCCTGGCGCGCTGGTACGAATTCTGGGGCTACCACTGGAATTACTACCGCGATATTTTTCTGTTCGCGCGCGACAACCGCATTCCTATATATGGGGTGAATACGCCGCGCGCCGTGGTGACGGCCGTCCGTCAAAAGGGAATCGACAAGCTCTCCGAGGCCGACAGGCAGCAGGCGCCACCCAACATCGATATCGACGAGAAAGACCATTTGACGTTCTTCAAGGCGTCGTTCGAAGACGATGGTTCCATGCACGGCGCCATGCCCGATTCCATGCTCAAGAGCATGCAGGCGGCGCAGGCCACCTGGGACGCGAGCATGGGCTACAACAGCGTGAAGGTGTTGAAGGCCTCGCCCGCGGATTCGATTCTGGTGGTGCTGGTGGGCAGCGGGCACGTGGCCTATGGCGTTGGCATCGAGCATCAAGCGAAGCAGTGGTTCGACGGCAAGATCACCACACTGATTCCCGTGCCCGTGCAGGACTCCGAAGACAAGCCCGTAGTCAATGTGAAGGCCTCTTACGCGAACTTCGTGTGGGGCATTCCGTACGAGCGCGACTCGCTGTATCCTTCGCTGGGTTTTTCCACGAGCGAGACCAATGGAGTGCGCAAGATTATCGCCATCGATAAGGAATCGGTAGCCGCGCAGAGCGGTTTTCAAGTGGATGACCAGGTGATCGGGCTGGACGGCATCGCAGTGCCCGACCGCGAAACCTGGAACCGAATGATGGCCGGTAAGAATTGGGGCGATACCGCGGTAGTGACCGTAAAACGCGGCGGCGCCGAGGTGAAGATCGCCGCGGAACTACGGCGCACCGTGAAGGAAAAGAAATAGTCCAAGGGAGTTTATGAATCGCAGAACCCTCCTGGCGGGGATGCTTGGCGCGCCCGTGGCGCATGCTGCCCTGCCCGAGGTACCGCGCCGCGTTCTCGGCCGGACTGGTCTTAGTGTCAGTGTTCTCGGCGTTGGCTGCGCCCCCGGCGCGAAGGACCCAGCGCTGTTCCGCAGGGCGATCGATCTCGGCGTGAATTACTTTCACGTCGGCGATCGCGATCCCAAGTTCGATATCGAGGTGATCCGCACTCTGCAGCCCTTCCGCAGGCGAGTGTTGATTGGCCTGATGACGCGTACCGTCAACACGACGGGAGCCACGATCGACAAACTGGTCGCCGAGACGGGCGTCGGAACGATCGACGTGTGGTACCTGATTACGCCGAAGCCTGAAGACTTTTCGGGCGCTGCGATGGAAGCACTGGTGGCGGCGCGTAAGGCGGGCAAGATCCGCTACATTGGAATCTCGTCCCACAGTTTGAAGGATGACGCGCGTCGCGTCATCGCGCAGGGCTCACCGGTGGAAGTCGTCATGATGACGTACAACTTTCTGTCGCCGGCGGAAGATGTGGAGAACATCGATCGGTTGCGCGCCGCGGGCATAGGGATCGTGCCCATGAAGACGATGGCCGGCGGCTTTCGGCTGGAAGGCACGGGGGCGCCGGCCGCAATCTCGCGCTGGATCGCCGGCGACCCCAGATTGCATTGCGCGCCAGTGGCCGTCGATACGGTGGCGCAGCTCGAGCAGAATGTCGGCGCGCTCACGCGAAAATTCGGCGATGCCGACCGCGATCTGTTGCGCGCGCAGAAGGCTGTGGCGTCGGCAGGGTTCTGCCGCATGTGCGGAACGTGTCGCGGCGCGTGTCCGCGCGGCGTGCCGGCATCCGACCTGGTGCGCTGCGCGATGTATGCCGATGGCTACGGCGACGTCAGTCGGGCGCGGTCTGAATTAGCGATGCTGCGGGATCCGGGGTGCGGCGATTGCGCCGCCTGCGTGGTGAAGTGTCCGCACGGAGTGGCCGTACCGCAGCGTGTGAATCGCGCGCGAATGCTGGTGGGGTAACGGCGAACATTGGCCACGACGTCTCCGGTCTGGTTCCGATACAACCCAGTGCTGGAGCGCTACAACCCTCGCCAGGAGGCGTCCAGCGTGATCCAGCGATCGCCCGCGCCCATTTCGCTTTCATCAAGCGAAAGAGTACCGTGGCCTTCGTCGCAGAGAAATTCGGTGGTCACCGGGTCGAACATGCTGCCCCAACTCCCCAGGGTCACGGGTTGTGCCATGCGCCGCAGACATACCGGGCAGCGACGCCTCTGGTCGGAGAACACCCAGATGGCGACCACGCCGAAGCCGCCCAGAAATGCCACCGTCGTGCCCAGGCCCGCCACCCACACGCGCAGCAATTCCGGAGTAATCAGATTCCACAGGCCGCGGGACACCTCGATCCACAACACCGGCACCAGTGCGATGGTGAATACGATTTTCGCCGCCAGGTAGGACCAATAGCGCCATCCGTGCCGCCCAAGCGACAAACGCCCGATCGCCACCAGGGCCCCACCGATCACGAGCGCCAGCACGATTGGCACCATGTGGCCCACCACCATGTCGCCCGACGGGTCAAGGCGTTTGTGGACCAGCCACGGTTGCAGCGGTTCCAGGTTCCAGTAGATGGCCGCCCGTACCACCGCCTGCGTAGCCTGGAAGCCCTTCGAAAGCACTGCCAGCAGCGCCATCGCCGAGACCGCCATGGTCAGCACGAATTGCGGACCCAGCACCCAATGGCGCAGCCCGGCGCGGCTGAAACGCAGCCAGAACGCCGCGCTCATGGCATCGCGGCACAAGCGCACGAGTTCGGAGTGCTCGCGTCCCGCCACTTCGCCACGGTCCACCAGGACGCACAGATTCTCCAACCGCGAGTTCCAGCGGTGCTGAAACTCTTTCCGCACAGCCGGTGGAGCCAGGCGGCCCGCCAGCAGCAGCAGCCAGCGGCACTCCGTTGGCGGCGCTACACCATCAGTGTTGGACATGAGGATTAGCCTCACCCCATAAGACGCCGGATTCCCTTATGATGTTCCCAGGACCGCGCGTTCTTCATGGATTCTCCCACTTCCACCTTCGCGCTCCTCGAGCAGGCGAAAGGCGGCGACGAGCAGGCGCTCTCGCGCGCCTTCGAACGCTACCGCCGCCGCCTCGCAGTGTTGATTCACTACAAATTGAGCCCCCAGGCTCGGGAGTTTTCCGACGTGGAGGACCTGGTGCAGGAGACCTGCCTGCGCGCCTTTCGCGATCTCGATCGCTTCACGTACCTCTCGCCCGGCAGCTTCCTGCGCTGGCTCTCCACCATCGCCGATCACGCCATCGTGGACCGCGCCCGCTACCAGAATCGTCAGAGGAGGGCCGGCGAGGAAATGCCCTTCCGCTCGGATTCCAATCCGCTGGGCCCCGAGCCTGCCGATTCGCGAACGCCCAGCCGCCTCTTCGCCCAGCAACTGGCGGTGGAGCGCCTGCTTGCGCGCCTCGACGCACTGCCGGAGGATTATCGGCGTGTGATTGTTCATACACGCATCGAAGGCCTCACCACAGTCGAAACCGCAGAGCGGATGGGCAAGTCCCGCGAAACCGTCGCGCTCCTGGTATACCGTGCGCTTAAGCGCTTCCGCATCCTCTGCCAGGAGACCTCCGCCTGATGGACGAAGCGCGCGAGCGTCTGTTAGCGGAAGCCTTGGCCGACCATCTGGACAGCAAGGTTCGCGGCGACGATGCCACGATTACGCTGTTCCCGGAACTGGCCGGCGAACTGGCCTCGCTGGACGAAATCGATCGCGCGGTCGAGCCCGACACCGCGCTGCCCGAGCGGCTCTCCGGGCACAAGATCCTGGCCGAGATCGGCGCGGGCGGCATGGGGCGTGTCTTCCTGGCAATGGATGAGGCGCTGGGCCGCAAGGTCGCCATCAAAACGCTGGCGGCGCGGTACGCCGAAGATGGCGGATTGCGCACCCGCTTCATGAACGAGGCGCGTGCCATGGCACGCTTGAACCATCCGCACATCGTGCGCATTTACCGCCTGGGTACGGCCGAAGAACAACCCCACTTCGTGATGGAGTACCTGGAAGGCGCGCACCTCACCGACGCCGCGCGCAGCCTCAACTGGCAGCAGAAGGCCCAGATCACTTTGAAGGTGGCGAGCGCCGTACACTTCCTACATACGCAGGGCATCGTCCACCGCGACCTCAAGCCCGGCAACATTCTGGTGGGCGCCGACCTGGAACCCAAGCTGCTCGATTTCGGACTCGCCCTCGATCTGGGCGGCCGCGAGCGTCTGTCGATGGCGGGTGAAATCGCGGGTACGCCCGAGTATCTGTCGCCCGAACAGGCCGCCGGGTCGCAGGACCTCGATGGGCGCAGCGATGTCTTCTCGCTCGGCGCGGTGCTGTATGAAGTGCTCACAGGCGGACCGCCTTTCGCCGATGGAACGGTCGCCGGACTGCTCGCCAAGATCCGCACCGAGGACCCGCCCCTGCCGCGCCGCCGCAATCCGGCGATTCCCCGCGACCTGCAGAATATCTGTCTCAAGGCGCTGGAAAAGGATGCCGGGGCGCGCTACGCTTCTGCCCGCGAAATGGCCGACGACCTGCGCCGTTTCCTGGCCGGCGAGGCCGTGCACGCGCAGCCCGCCGCCTACGCCAAACTGATCGCCGGCAAGGTGGGCCAGCACTTGCAAGACCTGGAAAGCTGGCGTCGCGAACAGATTGTCTCCGACGACGAGTACGAGGGCCTGCGCAAACGCTATCAAAAGCTCCTGGAGCGCGAGGACGCCTGGATTCTCGAAGCACGGCGCCTCACGCTGCCGCAGGTCACGCTGTATCTGGGCGCGTGGCTGCTCACGGTGGGCGCGGCCTTCCTCACGTTTTTCCCCTATCGCGCAATCGGCGGCGCGCCTGCCGTACTCGTCGCCTGGGCCGCCGCCATCCCGCTAGGTTGGCTGGGAATCGATAGCTGGCGCCGCGGGCGCTTCCGCATTTCCATCGCGTACCTGCTGGCCTTCTGCCTGGTGACTCCCATCGCCATGCTGGTGACGGTGGAGGAGGCGGGATGGTTCGCGGTTCTCGCGCCCCAGTGGCAGAAGCTCGAACTCTTTCATCGCCTGAAATTCGAGCGCCTCGCTACTAACGCGCAATTGTGGTGGGCCATCCTCTCGGCGCTGCCGGTGGCCTGGTGGCTGCGCCGCTTCACGCGCGCTCCGGTCTTCTCGCTGGTGTTCGCAACGATGGCCGCGATGCTCTGCCTGACGACGCTGTTGCGCATGGGCATGCTGGCCTGGCTCGACGACGATCCCGGACGCTTCTACTTCCGCCTGCTGCCCTGCGCCATTCTGTTTCTGGCGGCCGGCTATGCATTCGAGCGGCGCCGACTTACCGACGACTCGCAATATTTCTATCCGTTCGCCGTCGCCTTCACCTGGACGGCGCTCAGCGGCATCGCCGCCTTCCACGAGCCTTATGCGAACTGGCTGAAGGCCGCCGCGCCGTGGACCCGCGGCCAGGTCGAGTACCTGTTCCTGATCAACGCCGCCATCTATTTCACGCTCGATCGGCTGCTGGAACGCGTACCCTCGCCACAACTGCATGCCGTTGCGAAGACGTTCCGCTTCGTGATCCCGGGGCATGTGATGACGTCATTGCTGTTGCTCGGCATGGACGCCAAATCGCCGCTCGAAGGGCGCGTCTTCGAGTGGTTGCTGCCGGCTGTCGCCGCGCTTTTCGTCTTTGCCAGCATTCAGCGGCAGATGAAAAACTTCTTCGTCAGCGGCCTGGTGTTTCTCGCGATCGGCGCGTACCGCCTGCAGCAGCAGGTGTTCCCCGGGCACGCAGCGTGGCCCCTCGCACTACTGGCGGCAGGCATGGCGCTGATGATCGCCGCCTCCAACTACGCACCACTGAAAGTCCGCTGGATGGCGCTCACAAAATTTTTCCGGCGGTAGGTGCAATCCTGGCGCTTCTCTGTCGCTGTTCTTTGACAGAGGAGAAGTCAAATGAAACTTACGCAACTCGCAGTCATCGCCACAACGCTCGCCTTCACAGGATGCTCGGACATAGTTTCCCTGCATCCTTTCGTGGCCGAATCGGAGGCCGTAGTCGACAGTCGCCTGAACGGCGTCTGGTTCGGCAGCGACGACGTGTACGTCATCCGTCAGGCGGACAAGGGATATTCGATTACCTATTCCGACAAGAAGGGGCTCAAGTCCTACAAGCTGGAAGCTTTGATTCTGAAGGTGGGAGATGCCTTGCTCTTCGACCTCACACCCGCCGAAGAGGACGCCTTTCAGGTTCCGGCGCACACCCCGATGCGCGTATGGGTGGAAGGCGCCACGCTGCGGATCGCGTTCCTGGATTCCAAGTGGCTGATCGCGCACGCGACTGCCGAACTGGCTACCCAGCAGGTGAATGGGCGCACGTTGATCACGGCGCCCGGTGAGGATGTGACGCGCTTCCTGCTTGCCTATGGCGCCGATACCCGCGCCTTTGGCACACCCAGCGTGCTGCGCCGCCAGGAGTAGAGGACCACGGGAACACCTTGCTATCCCGAAGTCCACATCCACGTCTATGCTGTAACCATGCTTTCGTCGTTTCCACGCGATCTACGCTATGCACTGCGAACCCTGGGCCGCAATCCGGGGTTCGCGTTCGTTTCCGTACTGGCGCTCGCCCTCGGGATCGGCGCTAATTCGGCCATCTTCACGGTGGTCAATTCGGTGCTCCTGCAACCTCTGCGTTATAAGGATCCCGATCAACTGGTGGTGCTTCGCGAGAGAAATCTGAAGGCAGGCTTTCCGCAATTCTCGCTCTCCCCGGGGAATTACGTGGGGTTTCGGGATCAGAATCATAGCTTCGCCGGTATCGCGGCGGCCGCCGGCGGTGGCTTCAATCTTGCCGGCGGCGGCGAGCCCGAACGTCTTCGCGGCAGCCGCGTCACACGCGATTTCTTCGACGTTTTGGGACGCAAGCCGGCGCTCGGCCGCACCTTCTCCGAGCAGGAAATGACGATGGGCCAGAACCGCGTCGCCATTCTCAGCCATGCCCTGTGGCAGCGCCGCTTCGCCGGCAGCGGCGCTGTGCTTGGCCAAAGCATGAAGCTCAATGACGATGTCTACACCGTCATCGGCGTGATGCCGCCCGATTTCCAATTCCCTTCCCGCGTCGAAATCTGGACGCCGCTGGCTCTCAACCTGGCCGGCTGGCAGCAGCGCGGCGGCCACTACCTCAGCGCCGTCGGACGCCTCAAGCCGGGAGTCTCGCTGGCCGCCGCACAGACGGATCTCAATGAGATCGCCGGCCGCGCTTCCCTGCAATTCCCGGCGTCTAACTCCGGCTGGGACACGACCCTGGTCGGACTGCAAGAGGCCGCTGTCGGCAAGATCCGGCCAGCTCTGGTCACGCTCTCGGCGGCGGTCGGTTTCGTGCTGCTGATTGCGTGCGTCAATCTCGCCAACCTCCTGCTCTCGCGCTCCGCCGCGCGCCGCCGCGAGATGGGCGTGCGCAGTTCGCTGGGGGCAGGCCGCGGACGCCTGATCCAACAACTGCTCACCGAATCCCTGCTGCTCGCGGGCCTGGGCGCCATCGCCGGCCTCGCCCTTGCGTGGGCGGGCACGCGCGCGCTCGTCACCCTCAGTCCCACGATTCTGCCGCGCGCGGCAGAAATCGCACTCGACGTGCGCGCCCTCGGCTTCACCGGCGCCATCGCGATTCTCACCGGCCTGCTTTTCGGCCTTGCTCCCGCACTCCACATGGCGCGCACAGATCTGATGGCCGCCCTGCGCGACGGCGGCCGAGGCAACGCCATTGGCTTCCGCCGCAATCGCTTGCGCTCGGTACTGGTGGTGGGCGAAGTCGCCCTCGCCCTGGTTCTGCTCTCCGGCGCCGGACTGCTGATGCGCAGCTTCTATCACCTGCAATCACAGGATCCCGGCTTCGACCCGCACGGCATGCTCACCTTCCGCACCAACCTCCCCGGCGCGCGGTACAAGGGCGACGAGGCCGTGACGGGCTACTATAACCGCGCTCTCGATCGCCTGCGCGCCATCCCCGGCGTCGCTTCTGCGGGCGCCGCCCAAATCTTCCCGCTCGCCGGCGACGATTACATTCTCTCGTTTGTGCAACTCGGCAAGCCGCCGCTGCCCCCCGGAAATCAACCCAGCGCCGCGTACTACTCCGCCACTCCGGGATACTTCGCCACGCTCAAAATCCCCGTCGTGCGCGGCCGCGATTTCAACCAGCACGACACCGCCACTTCGAATCCCGTCGCCATCATCAGCGAATCCATGGCGCGCCAGTTCTATGCCAACGAGAACCCCCTGGGGCAGCGCATACAGATGGGGAATGGCTCCAAGGCCGCTGAGATCGTCGGCGTAGTGCGCGATGTGCGGGATCAGGTGTTGGAATCCACCGGCCGGCCCGCGGTCTACGAGCCCGCCCAGCAAGTCCTGTTCGGCGGCATGTATTTCGGAGTCCGAACTGCCGGCGACCCAGCAAATCTGATCGCCGCCGTACGCGCCGCCATGCGCGAACTCGATGCCGAACTGCCGCTCGATGGCGTGGGCACGGTGGATGCGCTGGTGGCCACCTCGCTCTCGCAACGCCGCTTCGCCATGTTGCTGATGGGCAGCTTCGCTGGCCTTGCGCTGATTCTCGCCATGGTGGGAATCTATGGCGTGATCTCGTATTCGGTCACGCAGGCGACTCAGGAAATCGGCATCCGTATGGCGTTGGGCGCGGGTCGTGCCGACGTACTTTCCATGGTGCTGCGCTACGCCGGCATGCTGATCGCCGCGGGCCTGATGATCGGAATCGGCGCGGCGATTGGCGCGGGGCGGGTGATCGCCACCCAACTCTTCGAGATCAAACCGACCGATCCAGTGACCTACGCCGCCGTGGCCTTGGTTCTGCTGCTCACCGGCGTGCTGGCCTGCGCCATTCCGGCGCTGCGCGCCATGCGCGTGGATCCGCTGGTCGCGTTGCGCAACGAGTAGCGTCGCGCTATGCGACCACTAGCGGATCTGCCGCGAGCGATTGCATCGCCAGCGCCGCCAGTTCGATGGAACGCAGACGATCGGCGTGCGCGTAGAGATCCGAAGTGAACATCACTTCGTCGGCATGTGTGGCGCGCAGGAAGTCGGCGAGCCTGCGGCGAACGGTTTCCGGTCCGCCGATCGCCGCCACGCTGAGACGCGATTCCACCGCCTGCTGCTCCAACTCGTTCCACAGGCCGTCCATCGATTCCACCGGCGGCGGAACGAAGATCGGCTCGCCGCGGATCAGTCTGAGGTGCCGCTGCATGGGGCAGGTCGCGAGGTACCGCGCCTGTTCGTCCGTGTCCGCCGCGACGACCGGCAGGCCGGCCATTACGTAAGGCGCCTCCAGGTATTGCGACGGCTGGAATTCCGCACGATAGATGGCGATCGCGTCCAGCAGGAGTTCGGGCGCGAAGTGGCTGGCGAAGGCGAACGGCAGTCCTATCGCCGCAGCCATTTGCGCACCGAACGTGCTCGAGCCAAGGATCCACACCGGCACCTTGGCGCCCGCTCCGGGGAATGCCACGAGACGCTGTCCGGGCTGCGCCGGCGCGAGGTACGCCAGTAGTTCCGAGACCTGCCGCGGGAAGTCGTCCGCCGTCTGATTCAAGCCGCGCCGCAACGCGCTCGCCGCGATGCCGTCGGATCCCGGCGCGCGGCCCACGCCTAAATCGATGCGGCCCGGATACAGCGTTTCCAGCGTGCCGAACTGTTCGGCGATCACCAGCGACGCATGGTTCGGCAGCATGATGCCGCCCGATCCGACGCGGATCGTAGACGTGGCACCCGCGATGTGCCCGATCATTACAGAGGTCGCTGCGCTGGCGATGCCCTGCATATTGTGGTGTTCCGCCAGCCAGAAGCGCGTGTAGCCCCAGCCCTCCGCATGTTGCGCGATATCTACGCTATTGCGGAACGCCTCGGCGATGGTACCGCCTTCGCGCACCGGCGCCAGGTCCAGAATCGAGTACGCTAGCCTCATTGTTCAATTTTTGCACGCTCAACTAAGAATGCATTCAAAACGCGCAAGGGCAGGGGCGCTCGCGTAGTAACCTGCGAGGGCCCATGCCCTTTTTGTTTTGCCCGTTACACCGAGCGCTGCGGATTCATCGTTGGACCAGAATCTAAGGCGTTATTCTCGCGCTGCGTGCGGTCATAGTGATCCCGAAATCCCGGTACGATCTCGCTCACATAGTCCTTCACGCGCGTGGCAGCCACTCCCACTAAGGCGCCTTTGATGTTCTCCCAAGCCGCCAACCCCTTATTCTTCTGGTGCTCATGTGATTCAGCGTTCCGCGAATTCGAAAAACGCCGCCCCGGGTGCTTCTTACCCGACATCGCCGCCAGTACGACACCCACGCCGAACGCCACACCGATCATCAACATCGGACTCTTGGCATAGTACTGCTTCCAGTCCGTGACCGACTTGACCTTGCGCTCCAGTTCCTGAAGGTTGGCGCCGAGATCCTCGCGGGCGTCTTCGATCTGGTTCTCTATTTGGTTTTTTGTTTTACCCATTCGACGTTCTCCTTAATGTTTTCTATGGTTCGCTCTGGCGTGGGATGTAACTGACGGAGGCGTTTCATGCCGGCATTCAGCATTAAGCCCGCCACCGTCGCCATAAAACCTGCCACAATCAGCGCCGCAGCCCAATCCGGCACGACTCGGGTCAAAGCATAGACCGTCATCAAGAGCAGGAAAAAGAGCGCAAAGATTGCGCTTACGGCGCCGGCGCCAATCAAGACTCCGGTGGCCTTGGCCTTTACCGCCTCTTCGCGGAGCTCGGTTTTGGCCAGGCGGACCTCCGATCGGAGCATCTCCTGTATATTGCGGAAAATGTCCTGGACGACATCGGAAATGGACCGCTCTTTTTCAATAGCCATATTGCGCTCCGCTGGCCGGGCGTCAGTCGTTACTCATCGCCCGGCCTACGAGAAAGCCAATGACGGCGGCGCTCAACAGCGCAGGAGCGGGATTATTTCGGACAAGCCGTTCCAAGTCAGCAGCCATCCCGCTGACATCGTGCTCGCGAACGTAGTCGGCGGTGGCGCCGAGTTTGTCGGCGGCCGCGTGAGCCATCTCGCTGACCTTTTCGCCTCCGGGCAGGCTGTCGGCGTTTTCATGCAGCGAAGAGGCAGCATTCCCCAGGCCGCTGGCTGCACTCTGGAGGTTGGCATCGATCTTTTCTGCTGCGGCGCGGCCAACGTTTGCCACTTTGTCTTTGACTTGGGTGGCGACGTCGTCGTGTTCGGTAAAACTGTTGGTTGGCATCATTTGCTCCTTGCCTGGAGCAAATGCACGTAGCAGACCAAGTATGAAATCAAACCCGGATGCGCAACGCACACAGATATCCCACCGAAGTACGTCCTGGACAAGGCAGTGGACGCTGAGGTCCCCAACAGCGAGGCTCGGTTCAGAGCCCGCAATAAACGACAGTCAGTCGGATCCCGCAAAGGCAGGAGGCTAGATCTTCGCGGCGCCCTTCACTTCGTCGAGTCCCAGCAGGTAAGCCCTGCGCTGCTCCATGAAGCTCTTGAGACTCAACTGGGGAGCGTCTCCGCCAGGGCCGCGTCCACCGCGACCACCGAATCCACCCGGTCCGCCCGGCCCGCCGAAGCCACCCGGAGGTGGTCCGAAGCCCGGGAAATCGGGAGGAGGGCCGCCGGGTGCTCCCGCTGCGCCCGGACCGCCAGGCCCACCCGGAGCGGCGGCAACTTCCGCGCGATCCTTGGTCACGCCCGACGTGAAATTCTCCGTCGAATCGAGCTTGCGGTTATCCGTCTTCATATCTTCCGCAACCACCGCCTGCAGCTGCCGCGCCAGCGGCCCCATGCGATTCCAATCCAGCCACTTGTCCGCGATATCGCGCACGTAGCTGAGATATTTTGCGCGTAGCGCCGGCGCCTTCGTCAGGCTGTACAGCAGCGCCTTTTCGGGATCGTCCGCGCCCGTGAAGGGAGGCAGTTTCACGCCCGACGGCCGCTCGCCAGTCTGTGCCTGTCCGCCGCGCCCGCGTCCGCCCATCATTTCCACCTCGCGCAGGGTCTCGTTGGCATCCTGCGGGATCACATGGAAGCGCCCCTTGGCGTCCTGGTACAGGCTGTAGTCGCTGCTCCTGACCCAGTAGCCGTCGTTGTTGATCAGCACCTTGTCCACAGC
>JBDTPR010000092.1:0-14051 GCA_039932635.1 Candidatus Solibacter sp. | reverse complement strand
CCACCAAAGCCAAGCAGGTGCAGAGCCGGATCAAGGAATTGGAGAAGATCGAGCGCATCGAAATCCCGGCCGACGAAAAGAGTATCCACTTCAGCTTTCCGCAGCCCAAGGCGAGCGGCCGGATTGTCGCCGAGTTCAAGAAAGTCAGCAAGGCGTATGGCGATCACGTGGTGTTCGCCGAGGGCGATCTGATCATCGAGCGCGGCGACCGCGTGGCGCTGGTGGGCATCAACGGCGCGGGCAAATCCACCATGATCAAGATCCTGGCCGGTGCGGAGACCGTCACGTCGGGCGAATACATCCTGGGCCACAACGCGCAGCCCGATTACTTCGCGCAGGATCAATACAAGGAACTCGACCAGGCCGCGCGCATGATCGACGACTTGGGAATCGTGGCCCCGCGCGCCACCAACACCGAACTGCGCAGCATTCTGGGCAGCTTCCTGTTCTCCGAGGACGATGTGTTCAAGCCCATCGGCGTGCTTTCGGGCGGCGAGCGCAATCGCTACGCGCTAGCCCGCATGCTGATGGTGCCGTCGAATTTCATGCTGTTGGACGAGCCCACCAATCACCTGGACATGCGCGCCAAGGACGTGCTGCTCCGGTCGTTGCAGGATTATACGGGCACCGTCGTCTTCGTATCGCACGACAGGTATTTCATCGACAAGCTCGCGACGCGCGTCGTGGAAGTAGAGGACGGGCGCATTCACGTGTACCCGGGGAACTACGAGGACTATCTGTGGCGGAAATCCGGCGGCGGTTCAGCTCCCGTGTCGGAAAACAACACTACGCCCCCAGCGACAGTGGCGGCCACGGCCGAGGCCGCCTTGGCGACAGCGGAAAGTACCAAGGCACCGCCGGCGCGTTTGAATCCGATCAAGGTACGCCAGATGAAGGAGCGCAGCCGTGCGATCGAGGACGAAATCACGCGCCTCGAAGTGGAGATCGCCGACTACGAGCAATCGCTATCCAATTATGTGAATGCCGAGGAAACTAGGCGAACACACGAGTTGCTCGAAGCCCGCAAGGCGGACCTCGAAGCACTCATGCTGGAATGGGAAGAAGTTGCACAGCTGATTGAGGCTAACTCGTAGTCACGAGCTATTCTTGCATCGGCATTTGCTGCTCGATCTCACGCCAGGCGCTGATCTTAAGCCTGCGACACACCCAGCAGAGCGGCTCCCCGGCCGCGAGGACCGTGGTTTCCGCGTTGCAAACCGAGCATTTTTCGAGCTTCTTGATCCGGTCCGGAGAGGCTGCTTGCTTCGCCTGCTCCAGCAGATCGGCCGGTATTACCTGCTCGGATTTTGGCTGGATCTTACGTTTCATGTGACCCCAATTCAACTTTCACTATGACAGAAAGCTCTGCTGCCTACAACCTAACCTTTGGATGCTTCGTACCAGGGAAAGTTGCCAACTAATGCTTCATGCAGCTTCCGGTACATGAATTACAACTGCAACTTCCAGGGAAGACCCGCAGCGCGGGCACTTTTGACCGGCCGCGACGCGGGCGTACTTGCCCCTTAGATCGACTTCGGCCGGCACGGTGTGCGTGCACATCGGGCAGTGGGCCATTCCTTCGGTGCGGCTCTGTTGAAAGGTCTTCATTTCTTTCTCCTCCTCACCTACTCCGACGCAAGCCAACTGCCAAACGTTTTTGAAATCTTCGTAAAGATTTCTAAACGGTGATCAATCGTCCGCGGGAAGCCGGGTGATACGCTGTTCATATGACGCAGCCGCCAGCCACCAAGATTCAGTTGATCAACGGGCCCGAGTACCGGGAAGACTATGCGAACAGTGTCCAGATCCGCGTGAATCTCTGGGACTTTTTTCTCATGTTCGGCCGCGTCAACCAGACGGCGCCGGACAACGTCGCGATTCAAAACTTTCAAGGCGTATACCTGAGTCCGCAGCAGGCCAAAGCGCTGCTCAACATCCTCCAGCAGAACGTGAATCAATACGAGACCGCGTTCGGCGAAATCTAGTTGGAGCCGCACGCCGACGCCGGCGTAGTCCAGTAGGTCTTGTGGGGCAGACTTGAGTCTGCGCACCGACTTCAGCCGGTGCACCGGCCGCAGGCCGGAGTCGTGGCCATTTTTGCCCTTGCCGCCTTGCCCCCGCCGGGTGCTAGCATCGTCACTTGACTAAGTTGAACGAAGACTGGCTGTCCGTCTGGCTCGGCCTCCTCATCTTCCTGCTGGCCCTAAGCGCTGCGGCAGGTGCCGACCTCCTCGGTTGGGCGGTCAGCACCTCAGTCTGGACCCACATCTCCACGGCCTTGGGCCCGGTGGCTAAGTCCTGGGCTGGATCTCCGGGCTGGACGTACCTCGCCGCCACGCTCGCCTTCGTCACGCTGCTCGTCACCGCGGGAGTCCGTCTCCTCGGCGTCCGGCCAGCGCGCTTCGCCCTCCCATTCCTGGCGGTCGTCTCCCTCAGTTACCTCGCCTGGATTGCCGGAAGCTGGGCCTGGGTTGCCGCCACGCCCGACAAGCGCAAAGCCCTCGGCGTCGCCTGGTCCCTCAACCTCACCGCCGAGGCCGGCTTCATCGTCGCCCTCGCGCTCGGACTCATCATCGGCAACTTCTTTCCCCGCGTCGCCGCCTCTCTGAAGGAAGCCATCCGCCCCGAACTCTACGTGAAGACCGGCATCGTCATCCTCGGAGCCTTCCTCGGCATCACCGCCACCGAGCAGCTCGGCCTCGCCTCCACCGTCATGTTTCGCGGACTCTGCGCCATCGTCGAGGCCTACCTGATCTACTGGGCCGTCGTCTATTGGGTCGCCCGCCGCTATTTCGGCTTCAGCCGCGAATGGGCCGCTCCTCTCGCCTCCGGCATCTCCATCTGCGGAGTCTCCGCCGCCATCGCCACCGGCGCCGCCATCAAAGCGCGCCCCGTGGTGCCGATCATGGTTTCCTCGCTCGTAGTGATTTTCGCCGTGATGGAGCTGATGTTCCTCCCCTTCCTCGCCCAGACCTTCCTCTGGCGCGAGCCGATGGTGGCCGGCGCCTGGATGGGGCTCGCCGTGAAAACCGATGGCGCCGCCGTGGCCAGTGGAGCCATCGCCGAAGCCCTGATCCGCGCCCGCGCCTCCGCCGAAGGCATCAACTACAGTCCCGGCTGGATTGTCGGCGCCACCACCACCGTCAAAGTCTTCATCGACGTGTTCATCGGCATCTGGTCCTTCGTGCTGGCCTGGATCTGGTCCACTAAAATCGAGCCCGGCCGCGACCGCGCCGGCGTCATTCACATCTGGGAACGCTTCCCCAAGTTCGTCTTCGGCTACCTCTTCACCTTCGCCGCCATCATGACCATGGGGCTCGCCTGGCCCGCGATCGTGCCCAAACTCAAAGCCTCTGTCGCGGAGGCCAATGTCTTCCGCGGCATCTTCTTCGTGATGACGTTCTTCACCATCGGCGTCGTCTCCAACTTTCGTAAGCTCTGGGAGGCTGGAATCGCGCGGCTCGCCGCCGTGTACGTGCTCTGCCTCTTCGGGTTTATCATCTGGGTGGGATTGCTGATCTCCTGGCTCTTCTTCCACGGCGTCACACCGCCACTGGTGCACTGATATGGACGAACCGAAACTCTCCGACGAACTCCGCAACATGGAACACGAGCCCATCCTCCCCATCGAGCGCAAGCTCGTCGCCTGGAGTATCGGCACGGGCGTTGTGCTGCTGGCCACGCTGGTGATTCTCAGCCGCTACTTCTGACGCGGGACGAACTGTCGGTGGTTGTATGATGCTTACGTGTCTGTGTTCGTAAGCTATCGCCGTGAGGATTCCGCAGGCCACGCAGGCCGCATCGGTGAGCATTTGATCGCCGTCTTCGGCGCGCAAAACGTCTTCCTGGATGTGGAGGACATTGCTCCCGGCCAGGATTTCGCACAGACTATTGAACGAACCATCGGCGACTGCCAGGCCGTAGTGGTTGTCATCGGACGGCTTTGGGTCCAGACCCTGCAGGAGCGCGGCGAGGGCGAAGACTTCGTCCGCGAAGAGGTATCGGCTGCGCTGCGCCGGGGCGCCACCGTGATTCCCGTTCTGGTTGGGGGCGCCTTAATGCCCTCAGCGGCGCAACTCCCCCAGAGTCTCGCCGCGTTGAGCCGCCGCCAGGCGGTGGAAATCCGCGACGGCCGGTTCGACGACGATGTGACCGTCCTGATCGAGGCGCTGCAAAAGATAAAGGGCATGTCCGTCGTGGCGGTCCAGGGGCGGCGCAGAAGGTGGCTCGCGATTCTGCTGGCGGCGCTCTGCGTGGCCCTCATTGCAGGCATGCTTTTCAAGAATCGGACACAGCTGGAGCCGCTCGCGAAGCAGCCCACTCCGCCCGCATCGAGTGCAGTGCCTTTCGACATCGCCGGAACCTGGATTGCCGAGATGCAAAAGCCCGGGCGAAGTGTCTTCCGGGTCAAGCTGGAGCTAGCCGGATCCGGAGGAAAGCTGATCGGCACCGTCGAATATCCCACGGGCGAAGCCGCCATTCAGGCGGGCAAACTGGAGAACGGCAACCTCTCCTTCTTCACCACTCACACACCAAACTTCGCCTCTGAGCCGGCCACCCTACAGTGGACCGGCGTAATTGAAGGCGCCGAACTCCGCTTGACAGAAGCCGATGACGGCGGCATGGCCAAGGGAATAGCCCGCCGCCGCCCGTGACGCGAACCCAATCGGAGCCGCGACCGTTAGGGAGCGATCCGAGCTAAGCTCGGACCAATCCAAGCTCGGACCCTCATCCCCCGCTTAGCCGCTTAATCGCAAGCTCCACATAAGTCGCAATGCGCCCATTGTACCCGCGGGTCTTCAACTCGCCTTGCAGCGCCTGAAACGCCGCCAGCGCCTCGGGAACCTTACGCTCCATTTCCAGCACGCTGGCGTGAATGAAATCGTACTTAGCCCGTTGGTAGTCGTAACCGGGACTCAGACGGGAGAGCCATACATATGTCGCCCACGCGTCGGCCGGAGGAACGGCAGTCAGGGTCGCGTCCAACTCCTTCGCGTTGTTCACCGTGGGGTCGTAGGAACTCAGAGTGCGAGTCCGGTAACGATCCTCGATCGGCTCCCCATTGCGCCTCATCTCATCCACCGCGCGGATCAGCGCCACGCGAACTTGCCGATCGCTCGGATAAATCAGGGCGCCGAGTTGCAGACTCCGCACGAAGGGTCTCGCCTTGTTCTGTTCAACCGCGGTCCGAAAGTGCTGCAGCGCTTCCTCGGTTGACGCGCCGCCCTGCATCATCCAGTTGCCGAGCATTGCATGAGCATATGCATTGGTAGGCTCCACCTGCAGCGCGCGCCGCATATGTTGTTCCGCGGCGGGTCCGAACTCGCGCTCGGCGATCCGCTCATTCAGCCAGTGCGCCCAGCCGATATGCGCCAGGATATCGGCGGCTCGCGGCCCCTGCGCATTGACCCGCGCCAACCCGGCATCCAGGACGGGCATGATCTCGGTCAGCTTGTTACCCCCCACGTCCGCTGCCTTGACTCCCCCCGCATCCACCGCGTGAAAGTCCTCCAGCCAGCTCATCGCCGCATCCACTTGAAGCTCCATGGCCTGGCGATTGGTCGGATCGGTCTTCAGCAGACCCTGGTAGGTCCGGAACGCGGATTCGTATTCGCCTCGTTCGGCCTGTAGTTTCGCGGTTGCGAAGATCGGGTCGATGGTCGCTTTGAACTCACGTTTTTGATTCCACCGGGCGATTCCCACCCAGGCCGCTGCCGCCAGCAAGACGCCGATAACCACCGTGACCCAGAGCTTCGCCTTGCTCTGTCCCCGCGGCTCTGGCGGCACTGCCACAGGTCGCAGCCCCAACGATTCCGCCATCCTGCGGCAGTCGTCGTTGAACGTCCGGTCACGCAACTCGGCGACTTCATATTGCGATAATCCAGCAAGGCTCTCGGGCAGGCCGGTAAGCTGTCCGATACTTGCCTCCCCCACCAGCACCGGAACAATCGTCATCTGACGCCCCAGCACCGCCTCGATTTCGTGAGAGACAAAATCGCGCTGCGTGTCCTGCGCGCGCTGGCGCAGGCTGTCCGCCCACTTGGGACCGATCACAATTAGCGCAATCTCGCAGCGCGCGATCGTGTCGTCAATCTTCTCGACGAAGCGCTGCCCGGGCGCGATGTCCTCGATGTCCATGAAGACGCGCTCGGCGCCCACCAGGCGATTCAGGTAGTCGCAGAGGCGGCCGGCCCACGCGGCGGAATCTTCCCGCCGGTAGCTGATGAAGATATTGCCGGTGGTGGAGCGTTGGCCCGTCATAGGTCTACAGGCTCGTACATGCGGTCGAACTCGCCCTTCGTGACGGCGTAGCCGTCGCCCCCATCGGGCTCGTTGTAGACCAGGTAGTCGCCGGCTACAAAATGCGTCGCGCCTTCCTTGGTGCTCGTCTCTCCGTCTACGCTCGCGACCTCCGCCCACACAGGCGTGGTCTTTACATAGGTGCCCGGACCTGTCTGGCGATAGGTTCGCGCGAAAGACTCGCTTTCCACGGTGTACACATCGCCATTGTTGTCGACCAGCCAATCGCCTCGGCTGCAGTGTTGCGTGCCGCCCCACTTGCGGTACGTGAAGCCATCCAGTTCCAGCTTGATCTGCACAGCGGTCACGAAGGCTGTGGCGCGCTTGATGTACTTACGCCGATTGCTCATTGCCGTGCCCCTCCTTGAATCGGCTCGTAGCGCCGAGTGCTGCCTCCTTCATCCGCCTGGCGAGGTTCCAATCCTCGCCTTCCAACGTGAGAAGTCTCCGGTACTTGCTTCTGGCGACTGTGGCGTTGCTTTCCTGTGCCATCCGAGTCCCTGGCGTATTCTACTCCGAATGTGGGGCAGACTTCAGTCGTACCCCCGCGCTTGAACCCATACCCGCACGCGTGTGACAATCGTCCTTCCCCATGTCAGAACTAAAGTCTCTCATCCGCGAGGTCCCCGACTTCCCAAAAGCCGGCATCCTCTTCTACGACATCACCACCCTTCTCAAGGACAAAACCGGACTCCGCGGCGTCATCGACGGCCTCAAGTCCCACTACGCCGACACCGAAGTCGATGTCGTCCTCGGCATCGAAGCCCGCGGCTTCATCTTCGCGCCCGCACTCGGCTACGCCATGGGCGCGGGTTTCGTCCCCGTTCGCAAGCCCAAAAAACTCCCCGCCGAATGCGTTCGCATCACTTACGATCTCGAGTACGGTACCGACACTCTGGAGATGCACAAGGATGCCGTGCGCCCCGGCGACCGCGTCCTCATCGTCGATGACCTGCTCGCCACCGGAGGCACAGCCGCGGCCGCCGCCAGCATGGTGCAGCAGGTCGGCGGTATCGTCGTCGGCCTGGGCTTCGTCGTCGAATTGACCTTCCTCGGCGGACGCCAGCGCCTCGCCGGCCACGACGTCTTCTCGCTCCTGCAGTACGACAAGTGAGCGCGATGAGCACCACGCGCCACGCCCGCGTCCGCGCGCTGGCCAAGATCAATCTCGATCTGCGCGTCCTCGGGAAGCGCGCCGATGGCTTCCACGAACTGCGCACCATCTTCCAAACGGTCTCCCTTGCCGACACCCTGGAGATCGCCTTCACCAAATCGCGGCGCACCGAGATTACGCTCCGCGACGACCTCCACATCGCCGACAATCTCGTCGTCCGCGCCGCCCGTCTGCTGCTTGATACCATGCGCCTCACCGGCCGCGTCGAGATGCGCCTCACCAAGCGCATTCCCATGGGCGCGGGACTCGGCGGTGGTTCCAGCGATGCCGCCGCCGTGCTCCTGGCGCTGCCCGCGCTCGCCGGACGGAAACTCGCTCTCCCGGCGTTGAGCGCCCTCGGCGAACAACTCGGCAGCGACGTTCCCTTCTTTTTGCTGGGCGGCACCGCCGTCGGAATCGGCCGCGGCACCGAGCTCTTTCCGCTCCCCGATTCGCCTCACCGCGAGGGCCTGATCGTTGCCCCCGGGGTCCATGTCAACACCGCGCAGGCCTACCGCGACCTCTCCCCCCGTTTGACAACCGAATTACAACAAAATAAAATATTTAGTTTCCAGGCAGTTACGTGGGATGCCACGTGGGATAGCGCCAGTCTGTCTTCGGCCCGCAACGATTTTGAAAGCGTGGTCTTCGAGCAGCATCCGAAATTGGCGAGGTTGAAGAAGCAACTGGAAAGAGCGGGCGCCACCGCCGCATTAATGTCGGGAAGCGGCAGCGCCCTCTTCGGTCTGTTCTCGGACTGTAACGGAATTAATCGCGCAACGGAGTTGTTGGGAGATACACAGACGTTTCCAATTTCGCTGGTCGGCCGTGCGCGATACCGTGCAATGTGGCGGCGGGCACTGAAAGAGCACACAACTCCAGGATTATGGCCGCCTCAAAGCCTGTACTCAGCATGACCCACGAACGCCTCCAAATCTTCGCCGGAAACGCCAACCCAGGGTTGGCTACCGAGATTTGTGCCGCGCTCGAACTGCCGCAAAGCGAGGCCATGGTCCGCCAGTTTTCCGATGGCGAAATCTACCTCCAGCTCAAGGAAAACGTGCGCGGCGCCGACGTTTTCGTGATCCAGCCGACCTGCACCCCGGTGGACCGCAACATCATGGAACTGCTGCTCATGATCGACGCCCTGAAACGCAGTTCTGCAGAGCGCATCACGGCAGTGTTACCCTATTATGGGTACGCTAGGCAGGACCGGAAGGATAAACCCCGCGTTCCGATTTCGGCAAAGCTGGTAGCAGCGCTGCTCGAAACCGCGGGAGCCAACCGGGTTTTGACCCTCGATTTACACGCCGCGCAGATTCAGGGGTTCTTCGATATCCCGGTGGATCATCTGTTCGCCATGCCGGTGATGATCGAATATTTCCGTTCGCAGGAGATTCCCGATTTAACCGTCGTGTCTCCCGATGCGGGCGGTGTGGAGCGTGCGCGGGCGTTCGCCAAACGATTGGGAGCCCCGCTGGCCATCATCGATAAGCGGCGTGAGGAAGCTAACGTCGCCGAAGTGATGAATGTGGTGGGTAACGTCGCCGGTCGTCATTGCCTTCTGGTGGATGACTTGATCGATACGGCGGGCACCCTGGTAAAAGGGGCGGAAGCCTTGCGGGCGAAAGGGGCGGCCAGTGTTTCGGCCTGCGCCACGCACGCCGTGCTGTCCGGACCCGCGGTGCAACGGATTGAAGAATCCGACCTGAAGGAAGTGGTCTTTTCGAATTCCATTCCGCTTTCCGAAGCGGCGCGGAAATCGAGCCGGATCAGATCGCTGTCGATCGCAAAATTGATGGCGGATGCCATCCGGTCGATACACGAAGAGACTTCGGTAAGTACGCTGTTTGTTTAAGTGTTTGTTTAAAGTTTGAACGGGCCCCTCGAACCCACGTTAGCCTGCAAGGGCGAATCGGACTTCGAACCCGAATGAGGAGATAGCAGCTTGAGAAAAGATATTACCGTTGCCGCCGAAGTGCGTACTTCGCGCGGTAAGAATGAAGCGCGCCGTACCCGCGTCGCCGGCAACATCCCCGCCGTCGTCTACGGTGCTTTCCAGGATCCGGTCAGCATCGTCGTCAGCCCCAAGGAGCTCAGCAAAATTATCCGCTCCAACACCGGACTCAACACCATCTTCACGCTGGCTATCACCGGCGGCGAAAGCACCCCTGTCATGGTCGTCGATCGCCAGGTGGATCCCGTCAAGGGCACCATGCTGCACGCAGACCTGAAGCGCATCGACCTCACCAAGCGCATCCGCGTCACCGTCCCGGTAGTCACCTCGGGCGAACCCGCCGGCGTCAAGGTGCAGGGCGGCCTGCTCGAAATCATCTCCCGCTCCGTCGAAATCGAGTGCCTGCCGGACGAGATCCCGGATGTCTTCACCATCGACGTCGCTGAGCTCATGATCGGCCAGAGCAAGCGCGCCAGCGATGTCGATATCGCCGGCTCCATGAAGCTGGTCAGCGATCCGCAGACCGTGATCGCGCACATTGTCTCCATCCGCGCCGAAGAAGTCGCCGCCACGCCGGACGCCGTTGCCGTCCCCGAGCCCGAAGTTGCCGCCAAGAAGGGCAAGAAGGACGACGAGCCGGCTGCCGAAGAAAAGGGCAAGAAGAAGTAATCTTCCATGTTTCTGGTCGCCGGCCTGGGGAACCCGGGAGAGGAATATGCGTTCACGCCGCATAACCTCGGGTTCCTCACCGTGGACCGGTTGGCCGAGCAGCATGGCATCCGCGTCACTCGCAAGGACTCCAAGGCTCTCATCGGGGTAGGCGAAATCGATGGGCGCGAAGTGATGCTGGCCAAGCCGCAAACGTTTATGAATCTCAGCGGTACTTCGCTTGCGCCGCTGATGGAAAAGCATGGGATCGAATTGGGCCAACTGCTGATTGCGTACGACGAGTTGGACCTGCCCTGGGGAACATTGCGAATCAAACCGAAAGGCTCGGCTGCCGGGCACAACGGAATGAAATCGGCCATCCAGAGCCTGAAAACCAGCGAGATCGCCAGGGTTCGTTTAGGGATCCATCCGGGCCATCAGATCAAGGATGGCGCGGATTTTGTGCTGGCGCCTTTCAAGCGCTCGCAAATTAAGGAATTGGATGACTTCGTCGGCCTCGCAGCCGATGCGGTTCGTTCAGTAATTGCCGAAGGCGTCGAAAAGTCCATGACGAAATTTAATCGTCGCGCCCCAGGCTTAAATATAGAGGAAGCATGATCAGGATTTACGAAGAGTTGTTCATTGTAAAGCCGGATGCTCTGGACGATGAAGTGGATGCGTTCGTGGAAACACTACGCACCCAATTAGTCGCTGCCGGAGCAACCGTAGACAAAATTGACAAGTGGGGCAAACGCCGCCTCGCCTATCGCGTGGACAAGTTCCGGGAGGGCAATTACGTGCTCTTCCAGTTCTCCGCCGAGCCCACTGTGGTGAAGGAATTCGAACGCCGCTTGCGCGTTTCCGACATCGTTCTCAAGTTCCTCACCGTGCGTATCGATGAGACCTTGAAGCGTTTGGATAAGCGCAAGAAGGAACGGGACAAGCGGGCTGCCAAGCGCGCGCTCAATGCCCCGGCTTCGCCGGCTCCGGCACTGCCTTCCCTGGCGCAACAGATGACCGAACCGCCGGCCGCGGGACCAGTTCCGGGCGCGCCCCTTCCGGGCCTGCCGACGAAGGAGGCATAAGACATGGCTGAATCTAAAGGAAGACCAGGCAGCGCGTCGCAACGCCCCACCGGCGGCGACAAGGCGGTTGCCACCCAGAAGAAGCAATATTTCCGGCGTAAGAAAGTCTGCCGGTTCTGCGTCGAGAAGATCGACGATATCAACTACAAAGACACCAAGATGCTGCACGCGTTCGTCGCCGAGCGCGGCAAGATCGTGCCACGCCGCATCTCCGGTGTCTGTGCTCCGCACCAGCGGCGCCTGACGGACGCGATCAAGAAAGCGCGCAATATTGCGCTGCTGCCCTTCGCGGCCGCGTTCTAAGCAGGAGGAAATATGGAAGTCATTCTCAGAGAAGACATCGATAAGTTGGGATCCCGCGGCGAAGTCGTCAAGGTCGCCCCGGGCTACGCCCGCAATTTCCTGCTGCCCAAACGCCTCGCCGTTGCCGCTACCGAGTCCAACAAGAAAATTGTGGAGCAGGAACGCCAGGCGCATCTCCGCAAGGAAGCCAAGGCTGTCGGCGAGGCTACCCAGCTCGCGCAGATCATGACCGGGGCAACCGTGCGCATTGCGCAGAAGGCCGGCGAGAACGACCAGTTATTCGGCTCGGTGACGAGCAAGGATATCGCGGAAGCTCTCACCGCGCAAAACTACAACATCGACCGCCGCAAAATCCAGCTCGACGAACCCATTCGTCAGTTGGGTGAATACAAGGTGCCGGTGAAGTTGCACAGGGACGTCACAATCGAAATCACCGTAGTAGTAGCCCGCGAAGAGTAATTTCTTTTTTGCATTTGTGTGCTGCATTGTGGGGCAGACTTCAGTCTGCGTACCGACTTCAGTCGGTACACCGGCCGCAGGCCGGCCTGTTTTCCCTAAGGGGGCATTTCCGCCAAAACGCGAAATGCCCCCTTTTTACGTGATCCCACCACAGCCATACAGGCGTGCGGCCCGGCGCGCAGTTTTCCACCGACGGCAAGACTTGGACCGCCCGGGAAGCCTCGCTCGGGATCGCCATCGCCCCGCCATGGTGGATGACATGGTGGGCCTCTGGACGGAGCCATCCTGGCTGCGGTGCTGCTGCTTTTTGGCGCGTACAAGCTGCGCGTCAGGGCGCTGTATCGGAGGGCATTGGACCTTCAGAAACTGGTGGACCGCCGTACCGCGGAACTGGTTGAAGCTAGAGACCAGGCCCAGCAGGCCAACCGCGCCAAGAGCGCGTTCCTGGCCAACATGAGTCACGAACTCCGCACCCCGCTCAACGCAATCCTGGGATTCTCCAACATCCTCCGCAACGGCAGCGATTCCGAGGACCAGCGCCGGGACCTCGACATCATCAATCGCAGCCGCGAGCACCTGCTCACCATGATCGATGACGTGCTGGATGGCGCCAGGATGGAATCCGGCCGTACAGTCCTGGCGATCGTTCCTTGCGACTTGAACGCGTTGCTGCAGGATTGTCGCCAACCTGATGCGTGTACGTGCCGCGGAGAAGCAACTGAAACTGGTCTTAACGGAATCTGCCGGCGTTCCGCGCTGCATTCGGACCGATGCCGTCAGGCTGCGGGAAGTTCTCATCAACCTGATCGGCAACGCCATCAAGTTCACCGCCGAGGGATCGATCACCCTTCGCCTTGATGCCCGCCCATCCCGCGCGGGCGAAAAGGTGCTGCTGCGCTTTGAGGTCGAGGATACCGGGATCGGTATCGCTCTCGAAGACCAGCAGCGCGTCTTCCAACCCTTCGAACAGGTGTCCATAGGGAGCTACCGGAAAGGTACCGGATTGGGGCTCTCCATCACCCGGCAGATGCTCGATTTAATGGGTGGCAGCATCCAGCTCGAAAGTACGCCCGGCCAGGGATCGTGCTTCCGGGTCGAACTGCCGGTGGTGCTGGCACAGGAATCTGAAGTGAAGCCGGAACCCGCGCGGAAACGTGTCCTCGGCCTGGAGGCAGGGCAGCCGGAATACCGGATCCTGGTGCTGGACGACGAGCCGCAGAATTCGATGGTGCTGGAGCGCCTGCTGAAAGACGTGGGTTTTCAGGTCCGCGTGGCCGAGAACGGTGAGCAGGGTGTCGAAGGCTTCCGTACCTGGCGCGCGCACTTCATCGGGATGGATCTGCGGATGCCGGTGATGGACGGTGTGGAGGCGGTTAGGCGGATCCGGGAACTTGAGAGCGGGCGGGACGCGAAGATCTCAGCCGTTACTGCGTCAGGCTTCGAAAGCAAGCGGAGTGCCGTAATGGCCGCTGGCTTTGACGACTGCCTCCGCAAGCCCTATCGGCCGGTCGAGATTTCGAGTGTATGGCGCGTCACCCTGGGAGTACGTTACAGTTACGAAGACGCGGAACCGCGCTTAACTGCGGAACCCATCGCGGAACTGCGGCCGGACGCCATCGCCGCATTGCCCGCCTGGCTGCGCGAGGAGCTTCGAGACGCCGTGATCTCTCTCGATGTGAAACGGATTTCCCGAACGGTCCAAAAGGTGTCGGATCATGATGCTGCTCTCGGCTCCGTCCTGGCACGCTACGCGCAGGGATACGCGTTTACAGCGATGCTCGCGGCGGTCGAGGGCGCCGGCCAGAAGGCGTTTGAACAAGAACCCAATCGTTGAGGAGCAAACAGTCCATGGACAACCAGCGAGCATTCAGAATGACGTTCGCAAGCGTCTACCCGCTTTACATCGCCAAGGCGGAGAGGAAGGGGCGCACGAAGGAAGAGGTGCATGCCATCATTCAATGGCTCACGGGCTACGATGAACAGGCGCTGCAACAGCTGCTCGAAAAGAAGATCGACTTCGAGACTTTTTTCGCCCAGGCGCCGCGGATCAACCCGAACGTGTCCAAGATCACCGGCCTGATTTGCGGCTATCGGGTGGAGGAGATCGAGGACAAGCTCATGCAACAGATCCGTTACCTGGACAAGC
>JBDTPR010000091.1:0-14144 GCA_039932635.1 Candidatus Solibacter sp. | reverse complement strand
CACAGAGGATCTTACCATAAATCGCCTATGTTATTCTTGGGAAAGAAAGGCTGGCTAGCCGCTATGCTGCCGTCCTCCGTTAAGCTGTTGATTCATTGCGCCATGGGGCTCTGCCTGGGAACTTCAGTCTGGGGACAGGCGAACCTCGAGGTCAGGCCGAAACCAGGGGAAAAGATAGAGCCGCGTCCGCGCGCCAATATCAGGGTTGACAGCAATCTTGTGCTCATCCCGGTCACCGTCACCGATCCTTTGAACCGTTTCGTGACGGGGTTGGAAAAGGAGAACTTCAAGCTCTTGGAAGACAAGCTGCCGCAGGAGATTTCGCAATTCTCCAGCGAGGACGCGCCGCTCTCCGTCGGCGTGGTCTTCGATTGCAGCGGCAGCATGGGCCACAAGCTGGATAAATCCCGCCAGGCGGTAGCCCAATTCTTTAAGCTGGCGAATCCCGAGGACGAATTCTTCCTGGTGCAGTTCAACGATTCCGCCAACATGGTGCAAACGTTTACGCGCAACCTGGAAGAGATCCAGAACAAATTGGCCTTCACGCAGTCTAAGGGGAGGACGGCGCTGCTCGATGCCGTCTACATGGCGCTGCACGAAATGAAGAAGGCCAAGAACCCGCGCAAGGCGTTGCTGCTGATTTCCGATGGCGGCGATAATAGCAGCCGGTATAGCGAGTCTGAAATTCGTGCGCTGGTGAAGGAAGCCGATGTGCAGATCTACGCCATCGGCATTTACGAATCCGCCGGCGGCCGCGGCCGCACTCCCGAGGAATCCGCCGGGCCCGCGATGCTTAGCGAGATCGCCGAGCAGACGGGCGGACGGCAGTACCAGGTGGACAATCTGAACGAACTTCCCGACGTTGCCGCTAAGATCGGCATCGAACTGCGCAATCAGTACATTCTCGGCTACTCTCCGAAGAACGTCATCCGCGATGGCAAGTATCGCAGAGTGCAGGTCAAACTTGTCCAGCCCCACGGCATGCCGGTGCTGCGGCCATTCTGGAAACAGGGCTACTATGCGCCTGCGCAGTAAGGTGTGGCTGGCGCTGGCGCCGGCCGCCGTCATTTCGAGTGGATTGTGGGCGCAAAAAGATCAGGCAATCTTCCGCACCGATACGCGCGAGGTGGTCTGCCACACCACCGTGGTGGACAAGAACAACCATCTGGTCACCAACCTGACGCAGGAAGCCTTCACGGTTTACGAGAACGGCGTGCAGCAGCCTATCAAGGTCTTCAAGCACGAGGATGTTCCGGTCTCGCTGGGGCTGATCATCGACAACAGCGGCAGCATGCGCGACAAGCGCGCCAAGGTGGAATCGGCGGCGCTGACGCTGGTCAAAGATTCCAACCCCGAGGACGAAGTCTTCATCGTCAATTTCAATGACGAGGCGTTCCTGGATAATCCGCACGGCAAATCCTTCACCAGCGATATTAAGGAAATGGAAGAGGCGCTGACGCGCATCGATTCGCGCGGCGGCACTGCCATGCGCACGGCCATCCGCATGTCGATCGACCATCTGAAGGAGAAGGCGCACAAGGATAAGAAGGTGCTCGTCACGGTCACCGCCGGCAACGACAACGCCAGCGAGATCACGCTTGAGAATCTGGTGAAGGCAGCGCAGCAGAGCGAAGTCCTTATCTATGGTGTCGGCCTGCTGGGTGAAGAGGAGCGCCGCGAAGCGCAGCGTGCGCAGCGCGCCCTTAAGGCGCTGGCCACTGCCACCGGCGGCGACGTCTACTTTCCCAAGGATGCGAGCGAGGTCGAGAAGATCGCCCATCAGGTGGCGCGCGACATTCGCAATCAGTACACCATCGCCTACTCGCCCACCAATACCGCGATGGACGGCACCTTCCGCCAGATTAAGATCGTGGTGAAGGCCCCAGGCAATCCCAGCGTTCGCACGCGTAGCGGCTATTACGCGACGCCCGATCAGGCCGCACCCTCCGGGGCCGTTGGCAAAGCGACTTCGAAATAATGCGTTCCTTCCCCCGTTCCTTTTTGACGGCTGCCGTGCTGCTGGCGCTGGCCTTGTGCGCACTGCCGGCGCAGGAGGCCACCGATACCATTTTTCGCGCGGACACGCGCATTGTCGTCTGCCACACCACGGTGATAGATAAAACTGGCCACCTGGTGACCACGCTGCCGCAATCCGCTTTCACAGTCTTTGAGAATAAGGTCAAGCAGGAGATCCGGCGGTTCCGCCGCGAGGACGTGCCGGTGTCGCTCGGCCTCGTGATCGACAACAGCGGCAGCATGCGCAACAAGATCGAAAAGGTCAGGGCCGCGGCGCTGGCGCTGGTGAAGGACTCCAATAAGGACGACGAAGTCTTCGTCGTCAACTTCAACGATACGGCGTACCTCGACAATCCCAAGGATAAGGATTTCACCAACGACATCACGGAACTGGAAGCCGCGCTGTCGCGTATCGACGCCCGCGGCGGCACTGCCATGCGAGACGCCATCGCCATGTCGATGCAGCACCTGAAGAAGGGGCACCGCGATAAGAAGGTCCTGGTAGTGATCACCGACGGCAATGATAATTCGAGCATCACTTCGCTCGAGAAGATCATGAAGGAATCGCACCAGCGGGACGTGTTGATCTATGGTGTGGGCCTGCTGGCGGAGGAAGAGCGCCGCGAGGCCGGGCGCGCGAAACGGGCGTTAAACGATCTGGCCGAGGCCACCGGCGGCAAGACCTTTTTCCCGCAGAGCGTGGAAGAGGTGGATGCCATCGCGCACCAGGTAGCGAAGGACATCCGTAATCAGTACATCATCGAGTATTCGCCCCGGAATGCGGCGATGGATGGGACCTTCCGCGCGATTCGGATTGCGGTCAAGGCGCCGGGCAATCCCAGCGTGCGCACGCGCAGCGGCTACTACGCGACGCCCGACGCGAAAACGAACAAGTAATGCTCCGCATGCTCTGGCGTCTCTCGCGCGGCTACCGCCTCACTCCGTGGCGGAGCCCGTATCTGCGCTGGCGCATCGAGACCTATTCGGGCCTGCACGCGGACGCAATCACCTTCGGGCAATTCGTCGCCTTCACCTGGCGCCACCGCCGTGAGCTGTACCGCTACTTACGCTGGGCCGACCGAATGAACTAGCGCCGCCTCCCTGCTATTCTGCACTTTGTGCTGCTCCTCCTGAAAATCTGGCTGCAACCCGCGGGTGCGATGAGCGCGATCCTGGATCGTGGAAGTCTGCTATTCGCGTCGGTGGCGGCACTGGCGGCGACCGTCCTGCTGAAGTTCGCGGTCCCGATGCTGCCGTTCAGCTTCTACATGCCGCTGCTCGTGCTGGCGGTAGTTTTCGTTCCCGGGCTTCTGGTGCTGGCGTCTCTGGTGGGCAAACTGGGCGGGGTGGGCGTGGTCTTCCAGCGCGATTACTCGACGCTGCTGACATGCTGTGCGATGGCCTTCGCGGCCGCCGAATTCCCGCTGGCGTTGGGCGCCATGCTCGTGCCGTTTCAATACCTGGCGATTCCCTGCTTGCTGTACTTCGCGCTGCTGATTTTCTTCGCGGTGCGCACTGTCTTCGGGTTGGAGAACGGGACCGCCGCTGGGATCGTGGCGCTCTCGTGGATACCGCTGGCCGCGGCCGCCGTGGTGTGGGGTCCGCTGCACTTCATTTTCGGTATGCTGGCCTCGCCGTTCTTCCTGTTTTATGCCTGGTATTACCTGGGCAGCGAGGTCTCCAATCTGGGCGCGGGATTGCGCAGGGGGCAGAATTTCCACCGCATGTTGCAGGCGGCGGCGATCAATCCGCACGATGGCGAGGCGCAGTATCAGCTTGGGCTCATCCATCAGCAGCGCCGGCAGAATACCGAGGCGATCGCGCGGTTTGAGAAGGCAATCGCGATCGACCCAACGCTGACCGACGCGCACTTCCAACTGGGACGCATTGCGCGCGAACAGGGGCGTCTGCGCGAGGCGCTCGGATATTTCCAGACGGTGGTGAGTCTCGATGAGAAGCACAGTTCCAGTGAGGTGCTGCGCGAACTCGGCGGCCTGTTCGTCACGGCGCGGCAGTTCTCCGATGCGCGCAACGAGCTGGCTGTTTACACGGAGCGGCGCCCTTATGATCCCGAAGGGCTGTACTATTTGGGGCAGGCGTTGGAAGGGTTGGGAGACGTTGCAGGTGCCCGCGACGCATATGGCCGCGCGGTGGAGGCGGATCGCACGGCGCCACGGTACCGACGGCGGTATACGGCGCGCTGGAGCCGGCTCGCTCAGAAGCGCTTAGGGTCGGTGGGGTAGGGCTTACTCGATTCGGATTTTGGCTTTTTGAGTCGCCAGCTTGGCAGCGTCCAAACCGGGGACCTTGGCCAGATCTTCGAACGTTTTGAACGGCCCGTTCTTATCCCGGTACTCCAACAACGCGCGCACTTCGGGCACGCTGAAGCCCAGCACCACGCGGATCTCCGAGAAGGGAGCGGTGTTGATGCGCACCGGCGCGCCCTTGCCGAAGAACTTATCGAGGTACGCGACGGCCGCGTCCACCTCCGCGGGAGTACCCTGCGCGCCGCGCTGCATCATGTCGGCGACGGAATCGGTCCACTCCTCGGCGGTGAGGCGCGCCTTGCGAAAGTTGCCGGTGTCGTGGCAATCGATACACATCTTGACCACAGCCGCCTTACCCGGGCCATCGGGCAGCAGCGCCGCATCCTTCTCATCGGCGGCAGCCGCGCAGAGCAACGTCAGCAACATCAGGGAAACGAATTTCACTTCACACTCCTGGGTATCGCGCAGCCAATCGATTTATGGCTGGCGACATTCACGGGCTTGCTGTTCAGCACGGCGTCGAGCGCATCGCGGACAAAGTTCTGGGTAGCCTGCGGACGCTGCTTGCCGAAATCCTCCACGCGGTTGTCCACGGGCCCGAGATAGAGCAGTCGGCCTTCCGGCGATAGCACCGCGACCTGCGGCGTCACCGTGGCATTCACGTGGCGCACCAGGACTTGCGTGGGATCGAGCAGCAGGGGAAATGTGTAACGGTAATCCCGCGCGTACTTGACCACCGTGGCCTCGGCGACCGTGGGATCGGCCTGCACCGCATAGAACCCGACACCGCGTCCCGCGTAGGCTTCGCGCAGGCGGTTCATCTCCGGCACGTAGCCGTTGCCGACCGGGCAATCCACCGTAATGAAATAGAGCACCACGGCCTTCTTGGCGGCCCATTCCGCCGCGGCATGGGCCGCGCCCTGCGTGTCGCGCAGTTGGAATTGGGGGGCGGACGATACAAACAGCAGTGCGACGAGGATTCTTTCCAGCATCCGTGTAAATCCATTTTCGCACTTCACTCCGTATACCAGTCAATGACGAAAAGACGCATGCTCCCGCTGGCCGCGATCTGCGCCGCGCTGGTCGCCAACCAGGCAGCGGCGCATCCCATGGGGAACTTCAGCGTCAACCACTACGCGCGCCTCACGCCGGCGGCGCACGGCATCTCCCTGGAGTACGTTTTGGACCTCGCCGAGATTCCGACCTTCGAACTTTTCCAGCAGTGGGGGCCGGACGCCGACCTCAAGAAGAAGGCGCTGGAACAGGCGCGCATTTGGG
Organism: Candidatus Solibacter sp.; assembly: GCA_039932635.1. GTDB lineage: Bacteria > Acidobacteriota > Terriglobia > Bryobacterales > Bryobacteraceae > Solibacter. The sequence continues at coordinate 8,583 of JBDTPR010000091.1, read as the reverse complement.
CCGGCAATCTGGTGATCACGGTGGATGGGAAGCCGGTGGCGGTGCGCGTGGTGCATGCGGAGGCCAAGCTGTCTGAGGGGGCGGGCAATATGCAAGTGGCGCGCATCGAGGCGCTGCTGCACGTGGACGCCGCGCCCGGCGCGCTGGCTTACGAGGACCGCAATTACCAGGGCCGCAGCGGGTGGAAAGAAATCGTGCTGCCCGGCGGCAAGAGCCGCAGCACGGCGCTGACGGCGTATCCGCAAGACCCGATGCTGGCGCCGCCGCAGGAACTCACGGCTGCCTTTTCGTGGACCGCTCCCGCCGCCCCGGTGGTTCCAGCGGTGATACGGCCGGCGGAGCCCCTGGCCACGGAAGCACCCTTGACGCCGGCGGCGCCCGCCCCCGCCGCGCCGGGACAGGTGGTGAAGGGCGATTACCTTTCGCGCCTCTTGCATCGGGAGGAAATCGGCTGGCAACTCACCTTGCTCGGCATTGCGGTGGCCTTCGGCCTGGGCGCGATGCACGCCATGTCGCCGGGCCCCGGCAAGACGATTGTGGCGGCGTACCTGGTGGGCTCGCGCGGCACGTTCAAGCACGCCATGTTTCTGGGCGGGATGGTGACGTTCACGCACACCATCAGCGTCTTTTTCCTCGGCTTCGTGACGCTTTTTCTTTCCAAGTACGTGCTGCCGGAGAAGCTCTTTCCGATTCTGGGCGCGATCTCGGGGATCAGCATCGTGTGGGTTGGCGCCACCCTATTCTTCCGCCGCTTGTGTGCTCGTGGCGGCCACCATCATCATCACGATCACTCACATGGGCACCCGCATACCCACACTCATGACGGGCACACCCACAGTCATGTGCCGGAAGGCGAGATCACGATGGGCAGCCTGATTGCGTTGGGCGCCAGCGGTGGACTGGTTCCTTGCCCCTCTGCCCTGGTGCTGCTCTTGAGCGCGATTTCATTGGGGCGCGTGGGTTTGGGCATGCTGCTCCTGGTGGGCTTCAGCGCAGGACTCGCCGTGGTGCTGATGGGGATGGGCGTACTCGTGCTCTGCGTTGGCAATCTGCTGCCGGCCGCGGGCAAGGTCACCAATAGCAAGGCATTCAAACTCCTGCCGGTGGCTTCGGCGGCGGCAATCACCTGCATCGGACTCGTGATGACGGGCGTGTCGCTCGGCTGGATCCGGCTGCTGCCTTTGGGGTAGCTCCGCCGGCCTTCGGCCGGTGTACCGGCTGAAGTCGGTACGCAGACTGAAGTCTGCCCCACTCCGTAACCAGATTAGCCATAAGATCGCCTCACAGGATACCCATCGAAGCGGCCAGACCCGCTAAGATAGGCATTCACGATCCATATGGCCCAACCAAATCAAGCCGCGCCGGCTGACGCGTCGCGCTACCTCCCCCTTTTGCTCGTCCTGTTCGCCGGTAGCGGCTGCTCCGCGCTGATCTACGAAACCGTCTGGTACCAGATGCTGCAGCTTGCCATCGGCTCGACTGCGGTGTCGTTGGGCTTCCTGCTCGCCACCGTGATGGGCGGCCTGTGCATCGGGTCGATGTGGCTGCCGCGCGCGCACCGTTTCGACGACATGCATCCCCTGCGCGTCTATGCCTATTTGGAATTCGGTATCGCGGGCGCGGCGCTGCTGGTGCACTTCGTGCTGCCGCTGATCAACATGGCGTACATCGCGGGCGCGTCGCATGGCATGCCCGGCTTTCTGCTTCGCGGCATGCTGGCCACCATCTGCCTGCTGCCGCCGACGATTCTCATGGGCGCCTCGCTGCCGGCGATTGTGCGCTGGCTGAAGTCCACGCCGAACGGCGTCTCCTGGTACGGCGTGCTCTATGCCGGCAATACGGCGGGCGCGGTGTTCGGCTGCCTGCTCGCGGGCTTCTACATCCTGCCGATCTACGATATGGCGATCGGTACGTACGCCGCCGCGGCGCTCAATATCGTGGTCGGGCTCGCCAGCCTGGCGCTGGCCGCGCGCACTCCGTCGGAAGCCAGCGTGCCGGAAACGGTGGGCGATGCTCCGGTGGTTGACGACGACGTCGACGACGGGATCCCCAATTGGGCGGTGTATGCCGCGATCGGACTTTCCGGCGCGACCGCGCTGGGCGCGGAGGTGGTGTGGACGCGACTGCTCGGTATGCTGCTTGGGCTCACCGTCTACAACTTCTCGATCATCCTGGCGGTATTCCTGATCGGTCTCGCGATTGGCAGCGCAGTCGGCTCGCGGACGATGGCCCCGGGCCGCGCGCGGCTGATGCTGGCGTGGTCGCAGTTATTGCTGATGGCGGGCATCGCGTGGACCGCCTGGATCATCGCGAAGTCGCTGCCCTACTGGCCGATCAATCCACTCCTCACGATCAATCCGTGGCACACATTCCAGCTCGACATGGTGCGCTGCCTGTGGGCTATCCTGCCGCCTACCTTATTGTGGGGCGCGAGCTTTCCGCTGGCCGTGGCCGCGATCGCGCGCCGCGGCGAAGATCCCGGCAAGAGCGTCGGCAGCGTTTACGCCGCCAATACGCTCGGCGCAATTTTCGGCGCACTGGGAGTCAGCCTGGTGCTGATTCCGTGGATCGGCACGCAAGATTCGCAACGTGTGCTGCTCTGGCTTTCGCTGGTCAGCGGCGCGGTGATTCTGGTTCCCTATTTGCGCAAGTTGGGCTCGCCGCGAATTTCCGCCGTGCTGGCCGCGAGCGTCATGCTGGCCGCGTGGCTGTCATCGAACCTCGCGCCGATTCCCGGCGAACTCATCGCCTACGGGCGCCGCATGGCGCTGAACGCGGGACGCAGCGAAGTGCTCTACACCGTGGAAGGGCGCAACTCTTCGGTGGCGATCACGCGCTGGAACGACGGAGCCATCGAAATCGACGTCAACGGACACGTAGAAGCCACCAGCGAGCCTTATGACATGAAGTTGCAGCGCATGGTGGGGCATCTTCCCGGCGTGCTGCATCCGAACGCGAAATCGGTGCTCGGCATCGGTTTCGGCGCCGGAGTCAGCGCCGGCACTTTCACACGCTACCCGAATATCGAACACATCACCGTCTGCGAAATCGAGCCCGTGATTCCGCCCACCTCCACCAAGTATTTCGGCAAGTACAACTACGAGGTCTACAAGAATCCCAAGACGCGCGTGGTCTTCGACGATGCGCGGCATTACCTGATGACCACCTCCGATAAGTACGACATCATTGCCAGCGATCCGCTGGATGTATTTGCCAAGGGCACAGCGGCGATCTACTCGAAGGAGTATTTCGAATCGGTCAAGCGGCATCTCAATCCCGGCGGACTGTTCACGCTGTACGTGCCGCTGTATGAAAGCGACGCGCGCACCGTGAAGAGCGAGCTCGCCACCTTTTTCGAGGCCTTCCCGCACTCCACCATCTGGGCGAACACCGTCAACGGGCAGGGCTACGACATGGTCTTCATGGGTCATATGGAAACGCCCGTCATCAACCTGGATGCGATTCAGGAGCGGCTCAGCCGCCCGGATTATGCGCCGGTGGCGCAATCGCTGTACGAGATCGGCGTGAACTCAATCGTCGATCTGCTTTCCAATTACGCCGGACAGAATGCCGACTTGAGCGCCTGGAGCGCGGGCGCGCAGATCAATCGCGATATCGATCTGCGGCTGCAATACCTGGGCGGGTGGGGCATCAACTCCAGCATGGAAGACGCCCTGTACCGCCAGATACTCAAGTACCGTCAGATGCCGCGCGGGCTTTTCACGGGTTCGCCGGAGCGTGTGCTGGCATTGATGCAGGCCATCTCGGCGACCGGCCATTAATCGATCGCAGTTAGTCGATCAGCCCGTTGCGTAGGGCGAAGCGCACCAGCTCGTTGATGCTGTGGAGATTCAGCTTCTCCATGATGCGTCCGCGATGGGCGTCCACGGTATACACGCTGAGGTTGAGCACGACGGCAATCTCTTTGTTGGTTTTGCCTTCGGCGAGCATCTGCAGCACCTCGCGTTCGCGTGTGGTCAACAGGTCGATGGGGTTGGTGACGTGCTTGCGGTAGTCGTCGAGCACCGCATTCGATACGGCGGGACTCAGGTAGCTCTCGCCGCCGGCAACGGCGCGCACGGCCTTTACCAGATCGTCGGCGCCTGAATCCTTGAGCAGGTAGCCGCGGGCTCCGGCGCGCAGGATCTCGCGCACGTACACGGAATCCTTGTGCATGCTCAGGGCGATCACGCGAATGTGCGGATTGTGGGTGAAGAGGCGGCGCGTGGCCTCGATGCCATTGAGTTCGGGCATGGCCACGTCCATCACCACGATGTCCGGCTTCAGGGTTTCGGACAACTCGACGGCCTCACGTCCGTTCGCCGCCTCGCCGATGATTTCCATGTCGGCCTGCGCGCCCAGAATCATCTTGAAGCCCTGCCGCACTACCGCATGGTCGTCAGCCAACAGGATTCGTATGCGCTTCATGTTGTAGGGGTACCCGAACTTCAATTAGAACACCGGTGTCGGGGCGCGACTTCACCTCCACATCGCCGCCCGCGCTGCGCGCACGGGCGCGCATGCCGATGAGCCCGAGCCCGCGGCCGGAGGGAGGCGTCGCGCTCAGGCCGCGGCCATCGTCCTGTATGGCCAGGTGGATCTCGGCGCCGCTGGTGGTGAGACTGATTTTGACGTGGTGAGCTTCGGCGTGGCGCGCAATGTTGGTCAGCGCCTCTTGCGCGATGCGGAAGAGATGCGTCTCGGTCTCGTCGGGCAGGCGGCCGGAGTAGCTGGAATCCACGGCGACTTCGATGCCGGTGCGAGTGGCGAAGCCTTCGGCGAGCCAGCGCAATCCGGCCTCTAGTCCGAAATCGTCGAGGATGGTGGGGCGCAGCAACTGCGACATCTGGCGCACGTTGCCGATGGCTTCGTCCACCAGGTGCAGGCAATCGGTGAGGCGTGGGCTATTGTCCGCGCCGTCGCCGGCCGCGAGGGCGCTGAGGTTGGTCTTGACGGCGGTCAGCGATTGTCCAAGCTCGTCGTGTAATTCGTGGGAGAAGCGGCGCGCCGTGGCCTCCTGGTCCTCCAGCATGTGCCAGGAGACGCGGCCCAATTCCGCGGTTTGAAATTCGAGGCGGCGGATGAGTTGCGAGACCATGGCGACGGTGACCACGGCGAAGATCAGCGCCAGCAGCACGCTGGCCCCGGCGAAGATCAGCGAGTTGTCGCGCAGGCGCGAGGTGCGCCGCTCGATCTGCGACTGCGCGGCATTGAGTTTGCGGTACTCGGCCTCGAGCAGGCGCGCCACGACGCTGGCAAAGCTGCCGTGAAAGCGGAAGAGATCCATGGAGGCGAAGGTCTCCGGGTAGTCGTCTGCCAGGAGGCGGCGGGCTTCGTGCGAGAACTCCAGCGAGGAGCGGTTGAGGCGCTGCCAGAGGTCGTGCTCGGAGGTGCGGCCGCCCTGCTCGGAGATGCGGGCGATATCGTGGTCGGCCTCGTCCAACTGGCTCATGATCTTGTCGTAGTCCACGGAATCGGGGTCGCGGGCGAGGACGGAGAAGACTTCGCTGAGCGTGGTCTGCTGGCTGTGGAGTTCGTCGATGAGTTGATTGGTGAGCGATTGTTCGCGCACCAGATTGTTGGCATTCTCTTGAATCGATTGGATATTGCGAATGCTGACGATGGCGGCGGCTACTAATAGGATGCCCACCAGGGTGAAGCCGGCGAGCAAGACTCGGAAGATGTTCTGGTGGGTGATCTGCCGGGGTAGCATCGCGATTTCAGTATCGCGCGAGTCTCTGGCCATGGATATCCCCAAGGCAGGCTATATGGGATTCCTAATGAACATTAACCGCGGTATGCCCGAATTAGTGGGGTTTCATAGCGAATGGAGGCTATCGAGTTTCGGGCGGCAGAAGCGCAGTATTAGATTGTGAGCGGGCGATAGAAAAAGCCCGCAAGGGAGAATAAGAAAATGAAAACGACTATCGCTACCATCATCGCTCTCGGACTCGCCGGCCTGACCTTTGCGCAGACCCCGGCCCCGGCTCCGACCCAGGCTCCGGCCTCCACCAAGTCCGCTCCGGCCTCGGTGAAGTCCACCAAGAAGCACGCCAAGAAAGCGGCCAAAAAGTCCGCGAAGGCGGTCCCCGCCACCACCGTGCCGGCCCCCGCGAAGCAGTAATACGGGGACAGTAGTTTCCTCGAACCCCGCCAGCCCTCGCTAGGGCGGCGGGGTTTTTTTCGTGTGTGCGGAGATTGCACCGACTGAAGTCGGTGCGCAGACTGAAGTCTGCCCCACAAGAGGTCATGGCTCCAGGATTGCGTTTAGGGTTTCTACCAGGGCTCGGCCGAAGGTGGTGCGATCCGCGATCTCTGGGAGATGGCCCAGTTTCGGATTGTTGGCGATGCGCTGCTCCATCAGGAAGGCGGGGATGTGTTCAGCGCCCAGCGCCTGCACTACGTTCGCTCGACCCCTCGCGGTGTTCGGCAGTACCGGCATGAAGGGTCGCGGCGGGTCGAACGCGGTGCGCTGCTTGAGGGCCGCGAAAATTGAATCAGCGAAGGGGCCCGCGGGTCCTTCCAGGTATTCATTGGTTTCCGTGTTGTGCAGGGAGAGGAAGAAATCGATGGAGTGTCCGGCGGCTCGCCAGTCGAGGATGGCTTTGCGCTGGGCGGCGATCTCGGGCATGCGGACCGGGTCGGTGACATCCCAATTGCGGTTGAGGTCGAAGCCGTGGCGGTTGAAACGTACGCCGCCTTGGGCGACTCCATCGGGGTCGGCGACGGGGAGGATGTGCCATTGAACGCGGTCGCGAAGCTGCTGGTCGGCGAGTAGAGCGCGGACCGCGGCATCGCCCACCCAGGAACTGCCCGATTCCCAGGCGTGCTGACGGAACATCAGCCAGACGTTGCGCTTCGCGGTTGGGGTCCCGAGGGTCCAGAGCAGAAGGTCGCGGCCTTCGACACTCTTGCCGATGATCTGTTCGCGCGCGGCGGAGTTGGCGCGCACGAGGCGGCGCAGACGGTCGAGATCGACGAGCGTGTAAGGCGGCGTGTGCGCGATCCAGAAGCGGGACTGTTGCGAGCGGATGCGGAGGCGCAGATGGGGCTCGGCGTTGTCGTACTCGAAGTCTGTGACGTGGCTCCACGTCTTGCCGTCGTAGCTGATCACGGGGGGCGTATCTCGGGTGATGGCGCCGCGATTGGGCTGGTAGTTGTATTCGCCGGGGAGGCCCACCATGTCGAGCGTGAGCGTGGTGCGAGGCGCGCCATCGACACGGAAGTAATACCAGCTCGCCTGGCGATTGCGGCCGTCCTGATCGGTTTGGCCGTGGACGAAGATGCGGAAGCGATGGGGCGCGGGTTGCTCGATGCGATCGAGGCTGCCGCCCTCGAAATTCCACGCAATGCGGGCGGCGGCGTGGCCGGCCAGGGGAAGGAAGATGGCTACGAACAGACGCGCGAGGTTGGGCTTGAGGGTCATCTCACGCGCAGTAATCTACGGCGGCCTCCGCTAGGATTTCGGCTAGGGCGAGGACCGATTCCACGTCCACCCATTCGACGTCGGCATGCGCGCCGGTTCCGGCTGCGCCGCAGACTACGGTTTCGACTCCCGCGGCATGGAGCAATGCGGCGTCCATCCACGGGGTGTCGCCGATGTGTTTGGCGGGTGTACCGCGCACCTTGGCGGCGGCGCGATCCACGGCCTTGACGATCTCGGCCGCGGCGGGGACTTCGAAAGGATCACGCACGAAGAAGGGGCGCACGGCGGCGTGGAAATCGGGATCGGCGGCGGAGATGCGATCGACGATGGCCTGGATTTCGCCGACGGCCTGGGCTTCGGTTTCACCGGGTACGGTGCGACGCTCGATCTGCAAAGAGCAGGTGGCGGCGTAGGTGCTGAGGCCGCTGCCGCCGTGGAGCATGGCGGCGTGGAGCGAAGGCGGTCCGACCAGGGGATGCGGCGGGCGTGCGCGCAGGTCGCGCTCGAGGTTGGCGAGTTCGGCGAGGAAGCGACCCATTTTCATGTTGGCGTCGATGCCGGATTGGAATTTGCTGCCGTGTGCGGCGCGTCCGGTGATTACGACTTCGACCCAGAGGTAGCCCTTGTGGGCGAGGCAGACTTCGAGAGCGGTGGGCTCGGTGACGATGGCGCCATCGGGTTTGATGCGGGTGAGCATGTCGCTGGTGCCGAGGCTGCCATACTCTTCGTCGGCGACCGCGGCTACCAGGACGTCGCCGCGCAGCGCGATGCCGGAGGTCTTGAGCGCTTTGGCGGCGGCCATGCAGGCGGCGAGCGAGCCCTTCATATCGTAGGAGCCGCGCCCGTAGAGTTTGCCGTCGCGGATAGCGCCGCTGAAGGGTTCGGCCATACCGGCGATGTCGACGGTGTCGCAATGCGCGTTGAGCATGAGGCTGCGTCCGCCGCCGGCGCCGGCGAGGCGACCGAGGACGCTGGTGCGGCCGCGCACGGGCTCGAAGATTTCGACGATGAGTCCGCTGGCGCGCAGGGAGGCGGCGATGAAGTCCGCGATCTCTTTTTCGCCGGGCGCTCCCGGTGCGAGGGTGGGATTGATGGAGTTGACCTGGACGAGCCGGGCCAGAGTTTCCAGGGTGTAGGTACGGTCGATCCGCATGACG
>JBDTPR010000090.1:0-14174 GCA_039932635.1 Candidatus Solibacter sp. | reverse complement strand
CGTGAAGACATAGGAGCTACCAGTATAAAGCCTCGACTCTTAGGTCGGCCGACAAACCCGAGAGCAGTGTAATCAGGGAGGGGCCTTCCGGCTATTTCAGGTCGAGCACCACTACTGACTTCGGCGGCAGCGTCGCTTTCAGCTTGCCGGACTCGATCGCCGCGCCGGTGTAGGCCGCCGGCTTGACCACCGCCGGTTGGTCGAACGTGTTGTGGGCGTTGATTGCCGCCGCGGTCAGCACGCGTCCCGTGACGCCCGTTGCGGTTCCGCCGGGAATCTGCGCCGTGATTGTCGCCGGCTGGTTCGGATCCACGTTCACCAGCGCGACGTGCAGACGGCCGTCCTTGTCGCGCACCGCCGAGGCGCTCGCCGCCGGCAACGTCGAGCCGTCTTTGCTGTACCAGGCAGATTGAATCTCCACCGGCAGGGCTGTGCCGTCCTGGTACGACTTGAACATTTCGAACACGTGATAGGTGGGCGTCAGGACCATCTTTTCGTCCTTCGTCAGGATCATGGCCTGCAGTACGTTGATCATTTGCGCGATGTTGGCCAGCTTCAGCCGGTCGGCATGCTTGACGAAGATGTTGATATTGAGCGCCGCCACCAGGGCGTCGCGCATCGTGTTCTGCTGGAAGAGGAAGCCGGGATTCGTGCCTGGCTCCACATCCCACCACGTTCCCCACTCGTCCAGGCCCAGCCAGACGCGCTTGCGTGGATCGTACTTATCCATGATCGCGGAATGCTTGGTAATGATGTCGTCGATGCGGAGGGTGGTCGCCAGCGTCTTAGCGTATTCGGCCTCGTCGAATACGGTGGCCGAGCCTTTGTGCTGCCAGTTGTGCGTGATGGTGTAGTAGTGCAAGCCGATGGCGTCGAAGCGCCCGCCGGCGTCGCGCATCATGACTTCCATCCAGTGATAATCCTCGTCGGATGGACCGGAGGCCGATTTCAGGATCCTCACGCCGGCCGGAACCTTAATAAATGTCGAGTACCGGCGTGTCACGTCGGCGGCATACTCCGCCCGCATGTTGCCGCCGCAGCCCCACAGTTCGTTGCCGAGCCCGATGTACGGCAGTTTCCAGGGAGCCTGACGCCCGTTGGCGGCCCGTTCCGAGGCCAGCGATCCGGCCGGCGACGTCACGTACTCCACCCATTCCGCCAACTCACGCGGTGAAGCCGAGCCTACGTTGCCGCTGATGTAGGCCTCGGCCCCGATCATTTCCGCGAAGTCCATGAACTCGTGCGTGCCGAAGGTGTTCGGCTCCGTCACGCCGCCCCAATGGGTGTTGATCTTGATTGGCCGCTTGGATCGGGGTCCTACGCCTTCCCGCCAGTTGTACTCGTCGGCGAAGCAGCCGCCGGGCCAGCGGACCACCGGGACCTTCAGGTCGCGGAGAGCCTGCAGAACGTCGTTGCGGTATCCCCGCGTGTTCGGAATTTTGGAGTCTTCGCCGACCCAGATGCCGCCGTAGATTCCGGCGCCCAGGTGCTCGGCGAACTGGCCGAACAGTTGCCGGTTGACCTGCGGTCCGGGCCGGTCGGCGTGGATGGTGAGGCTGGCGGACGAAGCCTGCTGGCACAGGGCGGGCAGCGCCACGGCGGCGAGAGTGAGGAGAATTCGTGCTGACATGATAGCGCTATCAATCTTACAGCATTGCATCGCATGAGCCATGCACCACCTGAACGGAGAGCGGATTTCCCGCAGACAGTCTCTCAGGGTGCCGCCTCGATCTCGCCCTTTCAGGTCCGCCGCTACACGCATGCTCCGAGTGACAAGGGTTGATTCTCGCAAGCGACGAAGATCCGGCTAATTAGGGCATCCTTATGCTCGGCGACGGCATCTGTGTTGCGAGGGCGCATGAAGATCTTCACATCGGCGGTGGCTGGCTGGGCTATGGAATAGCCCGAAGGAAGCGTGTGCGATGGAACCTCCGATTTCCCTTATCATTTTTGCCATTCTCCTGCTTGCCGGCATGCAGATCCTGATGGAAGCCGGCCGCCGCCTTGCTCTTGCGAGGCGCGCGAAGGAGTCGGAAGGTGAGCGCAGCAGCCTTGGGGCTATTGAGGGCGCGGTATTCGTCCTGTTTGGGTTGCTGATGGCGTTCACCTTTTCTGGAGCGGCGTTGCGATTCAATGAAAAACGGATGTTGGTCGCCGACGAAGCCAACGCGATTAGAACCGCGCATCTGCGGCTGCAACTGCTGGCTCCGGAGGCACAGCCTAAACTGCAAGAGCTGTTCCGGAAATATGTGGAGTCGCGGCTGGAGACCTATCGCAGACTGCCGGATATGAAGGCGGCCGAACTGGAATTAGCCAATACCAACAGGATTCAGGAAGAGATCTGGACGGGCGCCTTAGTAGCTACACGCCTCCCCACTTCTCAACCTGCCGCCGGCTGGCTGCTGCCGCCTGCTCTGAACAACATGATTAACATCGTCACCACCCGTACCTTGGCGCTAAAGGTTCACCCCCCCGAGAATCATTCATGCGCTCCTGTTCGGACTGGGGCTCATTTGTTCCCTGCTGGTGGATACCGGATGGCGAGCGGCCAACAGCGGAGTTGGGTGCATATCCTCGGATTCACTGTGATCACCGTCATCATCGTCGATGTCATGCTCGACATCGAGTATCCGCTGGGCTTGTTCCGCCTCACGGCGTCCGATGAACTGCTGTCCAAGGTGCGCGCGGCCATGAAGTGACCGATGCTGACACTCGCCGCCAGTGCGAATAGATGCACTTTTACGTGTAAAGGGGCAAGTACCGCGGAGGGCAATGCTAACTCGAGAGCCAACTCACTGAAACGCAGCTGAACCCGCGCAGTCCGGGATCGGGTTAGCTGGCCTGAGTCGATCTGCCGGCGTACTTCCTACGGCTTAAGAAATTTGGAGTCGCCCGGACTTTTGCGGCATCGTAGTGTTTATTATGGGTACTGCCGCTCCCGGACCCGCAGTCTCGGCCCTGGTTGTAGGTCCGGCAGAAGATCTGGATTCGATGCTCCCGCGTGGAGTATCCGGCGCCGTGGAGCGCGCCGATACCGCCATCAACGCACTTGTGCGCCTTGCCCTCAGGCCCTACGACGTCGTGCTGGTGGATCACACCGCCGAGGGCGATCTCACGGAAGTGCAACTGGCTTACCTGCGCGCACTTCGGGCTATCCGTCCCGGGACAAAGACCATCGTGCTGGTCTCTCACACCACCACGCGCAAGGTGATCGAGGCCCTGCGTCATGGAGTATTCGCCTATTTCAGCCGGCCCTTCGAACCCTGCGATGTGCGGGAGGCCATCTCACTGGCCCTATCGATCCCGAATTGGTCCGATGGCATTGAGGTGCTGTCCTCGGCGCCCGGCTTCATCAGCCTCCGCCTGCGATGCAACACTTATACGGCGGACAGGCTGGCGCTTTTCATGCGCGAGCTGCCGTGCGAGCTGACGGAGGAGGAACGAAACGACCTCTCCACCGCCTTCCAGGAAATGCTGCTCAACGCGATCGAGCATGGCGGGAAACTCGATCCCACCGAATGGGTCACAGTCTCGCGGGTGCGAACCAGCCGCACCATCGTCTACTACATCCACGACCCCGGCGAGGGCTTCTCGCGTGACAACCTCATTCACGCGGCCATCTGCAATCCACCGGAGGATCCGCTGGCTCACCTGGAGATCCGCACGAGTGCGAATCTGCGTCCCGGCGGCTTTGGAATGCTGATCACCAGCCACTCGGTGGACGAAGTGATCTACAGCCAGAAAGGCAACGAAGTCATCCTTATCAAGCACGTCGACTGAGTCCACCGCCGGCTGTTGCGCGATAATCCTCTCATGCGCATTTTGCCGATTTTGCTGGCCTCCGCCGCACTTTTGCCGGCGGCTCCCCGGATCGAGGTGAAACTGGGCGGCGCCGCTCCGCGTGACGGGCGTCTGATCGTGGTGGTGTCGAAGGAACTGCAGGGGGAGCCCCGCTTTCAGGTGGCCTGGGGCCTGGGAACGCAGCAGATTTTCGGGAAGGATGTCGATGGCTGGAAGCCCGGCGAGACGGTGGAGATGGGCGCCGACACTCCGGGGGCTCCGCTGCACACGCTCGCAGACCTTCCTGCCGGCGCCTACAATGTGCAGGCGGTTCTCAACGTCTACGAGACGTTTCACCGCAAGGATGGCCGCGTCCTGAAACTGCATCCCGATCGCGGAGAGGGGCAGCAGTGGGACCGTTCGCCGGGCAATCTGTATAGCAAGGCGCAGAAGGTCGAGGTCCGCGATGGGGCGCCCGTGCAGTTGGAGTTGACCGAAACCGTGCCGCCTATCGAGCCTCCGCAAGATACCAAATTCGTGCGGCAGGTGCGCCTGCAGAGCAAGCTGCTGACCGAGTTCTGGGGCCGGCCGATTTTCCTTGAGGCGAGCGTGCTGGTGCCGCGCGACTTCGATACCGGCACGGCGCGCTATCCGGTAGCGTTCATGCAAGGCCATTTCCCGAGCGACTTTTCGGGGTTCAGCGAAACTCCGGGGCCGGGGCGCGGCGCGCAAGCCTACCAGTTTTTCCAGGATTGGACCTCGGGAAGGCTGCCGCGTATGCTGCTGGTGGTCACGCGTCACGCCACTCCGTATTACGACGATTCCTACGGCGTGAACACCGCCAACGCGGGTCCGTACGGCGATGCGCTCACCAAGGAACTGTACCCTGAGATCGAGAAGCAATTTCGCGGCATCGGCGAGGCGTGGTCGCGCGTGGTTTTCGGCGGGTCCACCGGCGGGTGGATGACTTTGGCGCAACAAATCTTCTACCCGGATTACTTTGGAGGAGCCTGGGGCTTCTGTCCCGATCCGGTGGATTTCCACGCCTTCCAGAGCATCGATGTCTACCGCGACACCAACGCGTACTACGACGAAGGGCCGTTCGAACGCTTCCCCAAACTGCTTGGACGGCTGCCCAACGACCATATCCTCGCGACCATGGAATCCTTTAGCCGGCAGGAGGCGGTGCTGGGTACGCGCGGACGCTCTGGCGGCCAAATGGACGCGTTCCATGCGACCTTCGGCCCCACCGACGCCGATGGCTATCCTGCCAAACTCTGGAACGCGGAGACCGGCGCGATCGATCCCGCGGTGGCGCAGTACTGGCGGGAGCATTACGATTTGACGGCGATGCTACAGCGCGATTGGGATCGCCTGGGAATGCGTCTGGTGGGCAAGTTGCACGTCACAATGGGGACGAAGGATACGTTCTATCTGGATGCCGCGTCGCACCGCATGCAGGATTTCCTGGAGAGCACCAAACTGCCGGGAAAGGGACCGTACTACGGAGGCAGCTTCGAATTCGGCAACAACAAGCCGCACTGCTATTTGGGCGAAATCCCCGAAGGCGTGCCGATGCTGACACACTTCGTGCGGCTGTTCGGAGACCACATCCGCGGTGCCGCTCCAAAGGGCACGGACGTGTCGGGCTGGAGGTAGGGGCGCGCGGCGTGATTCATTTACCGGCCTCGGGCGATCCGGTCGAGTTCTTCCTCGGCCACTCGTCGCAACGCGCCAAGGTCGTGTCGCACAGTGTGCCAGATCAGGGCTTCATCGACAGCCTCGTACTCGTGACGATACACGTTGCCCGAGGCGGCAACGGCCACCCAGTCAATCTCCGGATGACGCTCGAGCAACTCGTCGGGCAGCCGGCGAGAGGCTTCCGAGACGATTTCCAGAGCCCGCACCACCGCGTACACCGTCTTCCGATCCGCTACAAATGCCGCGCGGTCGAGTGCGACCGTGAAGGTTTCGATCGCCTCGATGTTGTCGATAATGTCGCGCAGGCGCTGAATCGGATTCTTAGAAGGCATTGACCGCGTCACGCAAAATGCTGTCGCGCAGCAGCGGCTTCAGAGTCCGGCGATTGACCACGTCGGCGGCGCCCGCTAACAAGGACGCAATATAGATTCTCAGCCGCGCGTACTCGAAGATCCCCATCGGACGGCCTTCATCCAATTCCACAAGCACATCGACGTCGCTATCCGGACGGGCTTCGCCGCGAGCGACTGAGCCGAACACGGCGGCGTGTGACACGCCGAGCAGACGCAATTCCCGCTCGTGATTTCGCAGGGCTTGCAGAACGTCGTTTAGGGCTGCGGGCATCTGTCACGAGTCTAGCAAAAGCGCATGTCCCCGCTGTCGGGGCGGGCGGCGGGCTTAGCCGACAGGGCTTACCTCAGGGCGCGCGCGAGTTCCGCGGTGGCTCCTTGGATTGCCTCTCCCGTGTTCTCCAGGACCTTGCCGACCTTGCCGATTTGCTCTTCGGCCAGCTTCCAGTCCTTCTGCTCGATGCTCTCGCGCACCGCGGGCAGGGTCTTCACGCCGTAGCCGGTATAAAAGCCGGGCGCGTAGATCTGGTGCTTGAACCAATCGCGATTGGGAAGGCCTTCGCGCAGGGTCATGGCGCGCTCGATGGCGATCAGGCGCGCGTTGACTTCGCGCAGCGAGGCACGCGCCAGCACTTCTCCGCCGTTCTCCGCGGCCTTTGCGAGGGCCTCGTCGTAGGCGCGCGCATTGCGCTGTAGCGCGGCGAAGCCATTCTCCAGCGGGGCGAAATTGAGGAAGGGCGGGACGGCCTCTTTCGCGGGCACCTTGCGCGGCTTGCGAGGATCGTTGACCAGGCTGAAGACGCCGTCGTCAATTTGACGATTGCGCTCGATGATCTGTTCGCGCTGGCCGCGCGCCAGGCGCTGCACTTCGTCGATGTAGCGGAAGAGAGTGTCCGTAAAATTGCCGAAGTCCAGCGGGAGCAGTTCGGCGCCGGCTAGTCGCATTACCGCGGTGCCCGCCGTCTGCGCGAGGGCGCGCCCGTACACGAAATCCTTGTCGGAGAAATGCGTGTACCAGTAGAAATCGTCGTAGATGGAATGGTAGATGCCGCCGCCATCCTCGCCTCCGAAGCCCATGTTGACCGAGGCGATTCCCAGGTGGTCGAGAAAGGCGGTGTAGTCCGAGCCGGAGCCCAGTGCGCCGATGCGCAGGTCGGCGCGATTGCGCGCTTCCATGCGGTCGGCGGGGTCGCCATCGCGCGCCACGCGCACCGCCTGCATGCGCTTCCACACGGTGGTCTTCGTTTCAGGATCTTCGATTTCGCGCGCCACGCCGTTCATGAACTTTTCCAGAGTATGCGAGCCTTCCACCTGGAAGAAGCCGCGCCCGTTGGAATCGGAATTCAGGTAGACCGCGGCCTTGCGCTGGAGCTCTTCGGCGTGCGCTTCGGCCCACTCGGTGGAACCGAGAAGTCCGGGCTCCTCGCCGTCCCAGGCGCAATAGACGATGGTGCGTTTGGGACGCCAGCCCTGCTTGAGGAGCGCGCCGAGTCCGCGCATTTCTTCGAGCACGGCGCTCATGCCGGAGACCGGGTCGTCGGCGCCGTTGACCCAGGCGTCGTGGTGGTTGCCGCGGATGATCCATTCGTCGGGCAGAGTGCTGCCGGGGATCTTGACGATCACGTTGTACAGCGTCTTCTGTTCCCAATTGAACTTGAGGCGCAGGTGGACTTTGGTGGCGCCGGGACCGATGTGGTAAGTGATGGGCAGTCCGCCGCGCCACGCGGGCGGCGCCAGGGGACCCTGGAGCGCGGCCAGCATGGGTTCAGCGTCGCCATAAGAGATCGGCATGACGGGGATGGTGGTCAGTGTTTTGACTTCGCTGAGGGGCAGACGCTTGGCGTCTTTGGTGGCGCCGACGCCCGGGGTCAGCGGATCGCCAGGGTAGACCGGCATGTCCATCACGCTGCCGCGCTGCGCGCCGTCGGCCGGACGGTACGGACCCACGGGAAAGGTGTCGCCCTGCGCGTAGCCATCGTCGCGCGGGTCTGAGTAGATCAGGCAGCCGATGGCGCCGTGCTCGCCGGCCACTTTGGGTTTGATGCCGCGCCAACTGCCGCCGTAGCGGGCGATCACGATAGCGCCTTTGACGGAGATTCCGAGGCGGTCGAGTTCCTCATAGTCGGCGGGGATGCCGTAGTTGACGTAGACCAGGGGCGCGGTGACGTCGCCATCGATGGAGTAGGCGTTGTAGACGGGCAGTTGCTCGTTCTGCTGGGCAGAGGTGGCATCTCCAGCGACGGCGGGCTCAGCGATTTTTGCCGTGGCGCGCGCCGGCTCCACGATTTCGAGGACGCGTTCTTTCGGGGTAGGGAAGAGGACGTCGAAGGTTTCGATCTGCGCGTCGAGTCCCCACTCTTTGGCTTTCGCGGCGATCCACTCGGCGTTCTCCTTGTCGTACGGAGAGCCCACGTGGTGCGGGCGCGCGGAGAGCTTCTGCATGTACTGGCGCAGGGCCGCGGGATCTGGAATGGCGCGGAATTTGGCCTCCCAGTCGCGCTGGGTCTTGCCCGATTCCACCGAAAATCCGCGCAGGGGAGCCAGATCGGCGCTCCACATTGCGGGCGCTGCCAGGGTCAGGCAGAGCGCGTACACCACCAATTTCTTCATCGTCGAATTGTACCGCCCTCAGGCATCGGCGAGCTTGCGGTACTGCAGGAGCATCTGCGCGCGCCAGCGGACGATCATGCCGAGGGCGAGCAGATAGAAAATGGCGCCGGTTTGCGATGCGGAGATGACAGTATCCAGATATCCGCGGGCGAGGAGGCGAATGGCCGCCAGTACCAGGATCACGGCGAAGAAAGCGTTGGACCGCTGCATCATCACCGCGTCACCTTGCCGCACCAGTCGGGAGGTGAGCAATAGGGGATAGGCGAGAGCGGCCGCACCGGTGAGGAAGGCGATTAGCCCCCAACTCCAGGGGATGCGGAAGGCGGGGAGGGCGAACATGCCGAGGCCAGTCGCCATACCCAGAGGCGGGATGACGATCTTCCTGATGGAGACTGCGCCGCGGGCTTCGCGGACCCGCCAGGTCAGGACGGCGATCAATCCCACCAGCGAGCCCAGGACCGTGGACCCGGTGGGAAGGTGCATAGGGGTATTTTAGCGTTTGGAACGCTCGCCAAGTAGCGTAGGTGGGGCCTTCACCGCAGAGACGCAAAGACGCAGAGGAAAACGCAGAGAAGACGATTCTGTTTTCTCTCGGCGTTTTCCATGGCGTCCGCGGTGAACTAGAAAGGTTACGGAATTATGGCCAGGCGGGCGGTCTGACTTCTTACTCCTCCTACCGTGACGATCAATGGCTGCAAACCCTGCGGGGCGTTTGCCGGCACCGTGAAGTTCACCTGCGAAACTCCCGCCATCCCCGCCGGCGTTCCTGTGAACGTCACCGTCGCGTTGACGCCTCCGATGCTCACTGTGACCGGCAGCTTGGTACGCGGCAATCGAGCCGTGGCCGTGCCGGTTGGCGGCCCGTCGCCGGTAATCAGAAAGGTCGTGGTATCGCCGTCGCCTGTCATGTAGACGGTCGCCGTGGCCCCCACGCGCACGGAACCCGTCAGAGACCCGTCGGCTCCGGTGAACAGGCCGGGAGCGGAAGCGGCGACGGTGAACGGGAAATTCGCAACCTGTCCGCCATTGTTGACGCCCAGGACCGCCGGGCCGATTCCCACCTCATACGGAATCTGCACGTTGACCTGCCCCGGCGACACATAGTAGAGGGGCGCGCTCACGCCATTAACCGTGGACGACACACCGCCTATTTCCAGCGGCAATGGCAGCGAAGTGGCCGACCGCGTTACGCCCGAGAGTTGCGTGCCGAACACGGTCAGCAACATCCCCGGCGCGAAAGCCTGCGCGTAGCTGGCTCCGTTGGCGATGGCCGTCACGGTGGTGGTTGGCGAGGTGCCGACCACGAACGTCACTGGTACCTGCAGCGCTTGCGGCAGCGTACCGCCAGCCTCCACCACGACGAATGCCTGGTACACGCCGCGCGAGAGTCCCGCCGAGTTGACGGTCGCCTTGATCGCGCCCGACCCCGTGCCCGATGCCGGGCTCACCGTTAGCCACTTGGCCGACGCTGTAATGACGTTTGCCGTCCAGGCCGGAGATCCGCCCGTGAAATTCAGCGCCACATCGGTGGCCGCGCTGCGATTGGAATCCGCCACCGCCAGCGTGACCGATTGCGGGGCCGCGGACACCGTGGCCGGCGCGCTTGCCGCTGCCGCCAGCGTCACATTCAGCGTCAACGAGTGGGTGTTGCCCAATTCGTAGTTCAACGCGCCGACGGTGTATGTCTTGGCGCCCAGCGTCGTCGTCCCGCTGAAGCAGACGTCGCCCTGTAGCGTGCCGAACGGAGCCAGATGCGTGGTGCCGAAGATCTGCTGCAGCGACGCAGTGAGATCTACCGTGCCCTGCCGCAACGAGGTCAACTGCATCAGGTAGCCGCCGGTCTCCTGCACTACGATGCGATGCGAGAACTGGCAGGGGCATTGGCCCGCGGGTTAAGCTGCACGGTCGCAGGGGTGCTGCGTACCGCAATCCCGCTGGTGGCGCCGCCGGTAGTGGATTCCAGGAAGGCTATCGTTGTGTCGCGCGACCATGTGGTTCCATCGAGGTCCTTGCCTTCGAAACGGAAAACGCGATCCAGCGGCACGGTCAGATTGTTGCCGGCCAGCGCCGCGGAGAGCGTACCCTTTGCAGGCAGCACTACCGGCACGGTCGGCGTCCCGCCGAAGGCGCCGATATTGTTCACGCCATTTACCGTGAACGCGCTCAGCGTGGTCTGAACGCCCGCCTTCTCCGAGATCACCACCGAATACGGCCAACTCTGGGTGGGCGTTTGGCGGTAGACGGGGTCGGGTGTGATGTACACCACCACCATCGACCCGGATGCCGGCTTCTTGACGCCGACCGTCACGCTGCCCGACGAGGCGCCGTAGACGGTATCGCCGGTGTAGAGCACCGTGACTTTGCCATCGCCGCCGATCACCGACGCCGCCGGCACGGTGATGCTGGCGACGCCGCCCGCCGTCAGTTCGGCGCTGCCGAGCGCGGATTCAACGACGTTCAATCCCAGGAATGTTACCGCGCCCGTGGGCGCCGATCCCGACGCACTGCCGCCCACCGTGGCCGTCAGCCGCACCGTGTCCTTCAAGCCCGCTTCGGGAGGATCGGCGACGACGCTTACCGTGCTCGCCGCGCCGTTATTCCACTGCGTCACCAGATTGTAGGCGTCCACCGAACCGAGGCCGGTGGCCAGATCGTAGCCAGGCGCCGCTTTATAGCCGACGAAGCCCTCCACGCAATTCGGCGTGCCGAGTGCGCAGCGCACTGCGTTATCGCCCGCCCTGATGTCGTGGAAAATATTGTTGGAGCCCTGCGCCAGGCGGTACAGCGTCGGATTGATATTACCCAAGCCGGGTTTCGCGATGGTGCCCTTCGAGGTCAGATATTGATTCAGCAATGCCATCACTCCGGCGAGGGAGGGCGCCGAAGCCGAAGTTCCGCCGACGGTGTACAGCCCGCCGTAAACCACGAATTGATAGCCGCCGTGATTGGGCGATGCCGCCAGGGAAATGTCGGGCGAAGCGCGCCATTTGTCCGCGGGCACGCCGGGACCGCTCTGCCACCATGGCTTGGGGAAAAGAATGCTCAAGCCGCCGCCGCCGGCGCTGAAGCCGTTGGTGAACTCGGTGTCATTCCAGACCGATTCCGGGATGTAGCCAAGCGCCGACGCGCCGCTCGCGGTATTCGTGGTGGACCAATACTTCGCCGTCTTGTCGTCGACCTGGGTGCCGCCCACCGACGTCACTTCCGGGATGCTCGCCGGGAAACCGATGTTGAGACCTTTCGACGCCTGCGGGATGTTGGAGAAGCGGTCGCATTCGGCCGCACCGGTATCGCCGGAACTGGCCAGCCAGGTGATGCCCTGGGCGCTGGCCTGCTGCGCGACGGCGCGGAAGGCGGAACGGTTGTAGGCCTCGCATCCGCCGAAGCTCAAGCTCAAGACGGGCGCCAGATTTTCGTCGATGGCGAATTGCGTGGCGCCGTAAACGCTGGCGCCGTACACGTAGAGAATCTTCGCCCCGCGCGCAACTGCGCCTGCCCATTCGATGTCGAGGTTGGCTTCCACCACATCGTCGTTGTAGCCCGGGTCGTCGCCCACCAGGATCTGCTGCGGATCGCTGGCCGGCAGGTTGAAGGTCTTGCGAAAGGCGCGGATATCGGAAAGATCGAGCGAGGAATCGCCGATGATGGCGATTTTTTGGCCGGCGCCGTCGAAGCCCGCGGCGTAGAGCGGGGCGATGTTGTAGATGGCAGCCAGATCGTCGGGAACCAGCGTGTGGACGCCCTTGCTGGAGGTCGCCATGGGGCGGATGGCGAGCGACTTCAGTTTGAAATCGTCCAGGCCGAGGAAGCCGCCAACAACCTCTTCCAGGTCCGCGGGTACCTGCGGCTCGTCCACATTGGCGAAATGGCGCTCGCCGTTTACCGTAAAGCGGTGGAAGCTGGTGCGGAAGGTACGCGATGCCTGCGCGGCAGTGCCGCTGAAGTTGATCCAATGGCGGCCGCGCGCCACCTTATCTACTTTAAGTCCCTGGGATTCCAGCCACGAGGTTACTTTCGCGATATCGCCGCTACTAAGTCCGAAGCGGTCGCCGAATTCCTCGGGGGTAAGCCACGCATGATAGTCGGGCGATGAGGGCGTCTGTTGCGCGGCAAGAAACGCGTCGATGGAGGCAGCGGGCTTGAACAGCAGAGTAGCCTGCCGGATCGTCATATCCGGGTCCACAGGACCCTGGTCGTTGCCGGGGAGCGCCAGCGGGTGTACATGCCCTTTCAAGGCGCTCATTCGGTTGCGGTCCAGCGGGCCGCGAATCCGGTCCTGCGCGGCGGCGGTTCCAGCGACGGCAAGACCAGCCAGCAGCCACCAGGCTGCGACGCGTCGTACTTTCATGTTCAAAACCCCTAAATAGCCAATTAGCGTACTGTACGTCACAGTATAGCCGACGGCGTGGGCGACTTTCGATAGGTTCGCCCCGCTCGTGATACCCTGATTCGCAAATGAGAACCCGCTCTTTTGCCCTGTTTGCCGTTGCCTGCGTCCTCTTCGCCACTGAGCCCAATGACGCTACGCGCCGGTGGTGGACCCACGTCACCTCCCTCTCCGGTGATGATTTAAAAGGGCGCGAAACGGGCAGCGAAGGCTATCGGACCGCCGCCGCCTATGTGGTGGATCAGTTGTCTCGCGCCGGAGTAAAGGCGGCCGGCGAGAATGGCTGGTACCAAAAGGTGCCTTTGCGGGTTGTTCGTTTGCGTACTGACCGATCGGAAATCGGCCTCACGGGAAGGCCATTGCGCTGGCTGCACGAGATTTCCTTGCCTGCGCGGGCGAATCTTCCGAAGTCCCTGGACGCTCCGCTGGTCTTTGAGGGCACCGAGGGAGAGCCTATCGATCTCAAGGGCGCAATCGTGGTGCGCTTGGGTGCCCCAGGCGGTACGGGCGGCGGCCGCGGAGCCGGAGCGGCGCAATCGGGCATGCTCGGCACGCTGACCATCGACGGTTCCGGAGGCCCCGAGCCTCCGCGGTGGCCGGTGGCGTATTCGGCGGCCATGACGCTGGCCGATGGCACGCCGGCGGGGGCGGGCGGACCGCTAGCTTTCCGCTTCAATCCGTCGGCGGCGGATGACTTATTCGCCAAGTCGGGCCACACTTACAAGGAACTACTCGCGCTGGCGGCAGACAATAAGCCGCTGCCGCGCTTCAAACTGGGCAATTCGTTGCACGCAAAGCTCAAGGTGGAGACTGCGGAACTGACTTGCAACAACATCCTCGGCGTGCTGCCGGGCAGCGATCCGGAATTGAATAAAGAATATGTTGTGGTGTCGGCCCACCTGGATGGTTACGGGACGGGCGAAGCGTGGAACGGAGACAGCATTTATAACGGCGCCTTCGACGATGCCGCCTACGTGGCCACGCTGATCGATATGGCGGAGAAACTGCGCGCCTCGGGCAAGCGGCTGAAGCGGTCGCTGTTGTTCGCCGTGGTCACTGCCGAGGAGAAGGGCTTGCTGGGGTCGCGCTATTTCATCGCGCATCCCACCGTGCCTAAGGAGCGCATGGTGGCCAATGTCAATCTGGATCAACTGCGCCCGATTTTCCCCCTTAAGACGCTGACCACGCTGGCGCTGGAGGATTCCACCCTGGGCGACACCGTTCGACAGGTGGCGGCGCCCATGGGCATCAAGATCCAGCCCGATCCTGAGCCCGGGCGCAATCTGCTGCGCCGCAGCGACCACTGGAACTTCATGCAAATCGGCGTGCCCGCGGTCGGCTTCATC
>JBDTPR010000089.1:0-14226 GCA_039932635.1 Candidatus Solibacter sp. | reverse complement strand
TCATGCGGCAACCCGCTGTCACCGGCGTGGCGCTGACGCCTTCCACCGCGGGCGAGGCAGTGCGCAGACCGTCCACTGTGGCGAAGCGGACTTGCTCCTCCATGCCGAGTTTGCCGGTGACGATGCCGGCGTCCTTCAGATGTTTTGCCAGGTCCGCGGGTTCGGCGGGCAGCCACGCAGCGTCGCCCTTCGCAGGCAGCAGCCACGCCTGCCCGGGCGCGCGCTTGCCGGTGAAGTAGAACATGCTGGTGCCGCTCTCTATATAGATGGCGTCGAGCTGGTTGGCCTTCATCAGCCGGCGCGCCTTTTCGATCCGCGCCTCGCGTTCCGCGGGCGCGATGGGTCTGACACCGTCGGTCATCGGCTTGAGATTGCGGACGGAGTCGGGCGGGTTGGAGGTCTGCGCCGCGAGGCTGGCGCCGAGTGTGGCCAGGAAGATTCGTCGATTCATAATTCCCTCTGAAAGCGCTTACTTGCCTGTAATGGTGCTTCGATTATAATAAAGCTAAATGGCAACTTCCACGCTCACCACCGCCGGGCCGTTCGTCAACGAGCCCATTACCGACTACAAAAAGCCCGAGAACGTGAACGGCATGCGCGACGCCATCGCACTGGTCCGCTCCCAGTTAGGACGCGAATATGACCTGGTAATCGGCGGGCAGCGCAGCCGCACGGCGGAGAAGATTGTCTCCGTGAACCCGGCGAACCCGAGCGAGGTGATCGGCATCCATCAGAAGGCCGGCCCGGAGCATGTGGAGCCCGCGATGAAGGCCGCGCTGGCGGCTTACGAGAAGTGGCAGTTCGCTTCGATTGAAGAGCGCACCGGTATTCTGTTCCGCACCGCCGACATCATCCGCCAGCGCAAGTTCGAGTTCAACGCGTGGCTGGTGCTGGAGGTGGGCAAGAACTACGACGAAGCCGAAGCCGACACCGCCGAAGCCATCGACTTTCTTGAGCTTTATGCGCGCCAGGCGCTGGTGCTGGATGCGTCCGAGCCGATCGTCCAACTGCCCGGTGAGAAGGGCTTCCTGAAATATATTTCGCTGGGCGTGGGCGCGGTGATCTCGCCGTGGAACTTCCCCAATGCGATCGCGCTCGGCATGACCGGCGCCGGGCTGGTGTGCGGAAACACGGTAATCCTTAAGCCGTCCAGCGACTCGCCCACGATCGCCGCCAAATTTTTCGAGGCTCTGGAAGAGGCAGGGATGCCGGCCGGCGTGGTCAACTTCTGCCCCGGTTCCGGCGCCACGTTCGGCAACGGACTGGTGGCTCACCCCAAGATGCGCTTCATTGCGTTCACCGGGTCGCGCGATGTCGGCCTGGATATTCACTCGCGCGCCGCGCAGCCGCAGAAGGGTCAGATCTGGATCAAGCGCACGGTGCTCGAAATGGGCGGCAAGGACACGATCGTGGTGGACGCCGATGCCGATATCGATTCCGCCGTGCAGGGTGTGACCGCGGCGGCGTTCGGGTTCCAGGGGCAGAAGTGCTCGGCCTGCTCTCGCGCCATCGTTCACCAGGATGTGTATGATTCGTTCCTTAGTAAGCTCAAGGCGTCGGTAGAGACCATTAAGATCGGGTTGCCCGAGAATAATGAGCGCATGGGTCCGGTGATCAATGAGGGCGCTATGAAGAGCATCCTCAATTACATCGAGATCGGCAAGCAGGAAGGGCGGCTGATTACCGGCGGCGGCCGGGCTGAAGGCGACGGCTATAATATCCAGCCGACCGTGTTCGCCGATATCGCCCCGGCGGCGCGACTTTCTCAAGAGGAGATATTCGGACCGGTGCTCTCCGTGATTAAGGCTAAGGATTACGACGACGCTTTAGCGATTGCTAATAATACCGAGTATGGACTTACGGGCTCGGTTTATACTTCCACGGAAGAAAAGATTGAGCGCGCCAAGCGCGAGTTCCACGTCGGGAATTTATATATTAATCGCAAGTGCACGGGCGCGGTTGTGGGCGCGAATCCGTTCGGCGGGTTTAATATGTCGGGGACCGATTCTAAGGCCGGGGGTACGGATTATTTGTACTTATTCACTCAGGCTAAGTCTATCGGGCAGAAGATATAAAAATACCCAATCAGAGCCGCGACCGTAAGGGAGTGGACGGTGGGCTGCGTCGCGATGAGCTAAGTTAGTGAACGCTCCCTCACGGTCGCGGCTCTGATTGGGTTCACTTTACTTTCCACTCTTGGATTCCTATGGAGACGTTGGGCTGCGCCTGTAGTTCCAGGCGCAGGCCAGTCGTGGTCACCGGCTTGAAGGTTACACGGTTATATTGGTTTCGCTCTCGGCCTAGCGGCTCGTTGGCTTCCACCGGTTTCCACTGGTCTCCATCCTTATAGAGCAATTTAGACGAAGACGGGACCCGCACTCCTCCGTGCCCCGTGTCGTCGAACCAGTAGATGCTGCTCTCTGAGATGGTGGATGGTTTCTCGAAGGCTAGTTCTACCCACTCCTGGCTTCCGTTCTTCGGCCACCAATCGTAGTAGGCCGAGGCATCGTCGCTG
The DNA here is from genome assembly GCA_039932635.1 of Candidatus Solibacter sp. Classification (GTDB taxonomy): domain Bacteria; phylum Acidobacteriota; class Terriglobia; order Bryobacterales; family Bryobacteraceae; genus Solibacter. The sequence goes on along the minus strand of JBDTPR010000089.1, from coordinate 11,711 downwards.
GCCGGGGGATCTTCGCCATCGATCATGTTCTTTGGGTTCTTGCGGCTATCGCCGGAGACCGTGATTTTGGCTGTGGTGGCGATGGTGGGGAACGACGTGGGCTTGGCCGAGGCTTCGGAATTCGGAATCCACACCATCATCTGGCCGGGTCCGCGATTGGCCCAGGCGTAGTACGGAATCGCTTTGAAGTCCTGGTCGGCCTTGATGAGCTTACCGGCTGCATCGGTGCTCAAGGCGGTGGCGCGTCCCGAGATGACGGTGACGCCCTTGAGCATTTTGGGGTCGTAGGCGGCGGTGAGTTTGGCGGTATCGGGGAGCATCAGATTGCGCACCTTGCCGTTGGGGTTGTCAAACCATTCGGCGGTGTAAACCAGCGGTCCGCGCTGCAGGGCCACGCGGCCCTTGTCGGCGGCGACTTCAGAGTTGGCGACTACGCGGCGGATTGGCATCGGCAGGGTAAGTTCGATGGTGTCGCCGGCCTTCCATTCGCGGTCGAGCGTGACGTAGCCGTTAGTAAGTTGCAGGGGGACGGCTTTGCCATTTACTTTGAGGATGGCGGCATCACTTACTTTGTCGGCGAACTTATATAAGTCGCTGGGCACGGGTTCATTGCGCGCCCAGCCGGGAATGCGCACGTTGATTGCGAGTTTACCGGCCCGATCGGGCTTCACGGTCATCTTGACGGAGCCTTCCCAGGGGTAGCGGGTCTCCTGGGTCATCTTGACGGTGCGGCCGTTGTCCATCTTGACGTCGGCCGAACTGGCGACGAAGAGGTTGACGTAAAGCTGATCGCCGCGCTGCGCGTACACGTAGCCGGGAACGCTGGCGAGGAAGCGCGTGATGTTACCGGGGCAGCAGGCCACGCCGAACCACGGACTGCGCTTGTGCTGGCCGTTGGATTCGAGGGGATTGGGGTAGAAGAAGCTTTGCCCGTCGAGCGAGACGCCTGAGATCAGGCCGTTGTAGAGGGTGCGCTCCATGACGTCGATGTAGCGCGCGTCGGCGTGCAGCAGGAAGAGGCGGTGATTCCAGTAGTCGTTGCCGACGGCCGCGCAGGTCTCGTTGTAGGCCGTCATGTTGGGGAGTTCGTAGTTCTTGCCGAAGGCCTCGCCTGCTCCGGTGGCGCCGATGCCGCCGGTGATGTAGAGCTTCTTGCCGGCGACGTTGTCCCAGATCTTATCGATGGCGTTGACGTAGGCTGTGTCGCCGGTGAGCGCCGCCACGTCGGCCATGCCCGAGTACATGTAAGTGGCGCGCACGGCGTGGCCCACGGCCTCGGTCTGGTCCACGACTTTGATTTGCGACTGATTGTAAGTGCGTCCGGCGCCGCGCGAGCCATCGGGACCGCGCACGTCGAGCATGAACTTGGCGAGGTCCACGTAGCCCTGATGTCCGGTGACGCGGTAGAGTTTGGCGAGGCCCATTTCGGTGATCTGATGGCCGGGCCAGATGGCCTGCTTGCCGGGGCCGAAGGTGTCTTCCAGAAGCTTGGCGCTCTTGAGGGCGATATCGAGGAGGGTGCGCTTGCCGGTTGCCTGATAGTGAGCGGCGGCGGCCTCATAGAGGTGGCCGAGGTTGTAGAGCTCGTGGCTGTCCACCTTCTCCAGTTCCCATCGTTTGGCGCCGGCCCAGGGGTGGGGATGCTCGGGGTCGATGGCGCGCGTGGTGTAGAGGTAGCCGTCCTTTTCCTGGGCGGCGGCGATCTTGGCGATCATGCTGTCGACATAGGCGTCGAGCTTGGGATCGGGCTGCACGCTGAGGGCGTAGGAGGCGCCTTCGATCACCTTGTAGAGATCGGAATCGTCGAACGGGTAGCCGGGGGATTTCTTGTTGGCGAGGGTCTCGCCGCGGAGGGCGGCGGCGGCGCGGACGAAGTTGTCGACGCGTCCGGTCTCCTCGTTCTTGCCGAACGCGAAGGGGATGGTGGTGGCGCGGTTGATCTCGATGCGAGGGGCCCAGAAGATGTCGTTGAAATGGACGCTGGTGAAGGGGACGGGCTTGACGGGATAATCGCGCGGCGGTTGCTGGGCGAAGGCGGCGGTGGCAAGGAGGGCTAGAACGAGCGGATGGCTCCTCCGTCCACCTGGAGGGTGGCTCCGGTGATGTAGCCTGCGGCGTCGCTGAGGAGGAAGGCGGCGGCACGGGCGAATTCGTCGGGGTCTCCGTAGCGGCCCATTGGAATCGCGCTCATCGAGCGCTTGCGCTGGTCTTCCAGAGTGATGTTGGCTTTGTTGGCGTTGGCCTGATCGAGGTAGGTGAGACGCTCGGTCGCGATCCTGCCGGGGATGAGTTGGTTGACGCGGATTTTCTTGGAGGCGAACTCGTCGGCGAAGGTCTTCACCATGGCGGCGACCACGGGACGGATCACGTTGGAGAGGCCGAGGTTCGGGATCGGATTTTTGACGGAGGAGGAGGTTAGCATGAGGATGCTGCCGCCTCCACGGGCTTCCATTGTGGGCGCTACTACGCGCACGGTGCGTACTACGCTGAGGACCAGGAGTTCGAAGGCGCTGCTCCAGGCGGCGTCGGCGAAGCCGCTGGCGGGGCCGGCGGGCGGGCCACCCGAGTTGGTCACCAGCAGGTCCACTCCGCCGAAGCGTTCGACGGTGGCGGCGTGCCAGGCTTCGATGGTCTCGGCGACGGTGACGTCGGCTTGGGTGGCTAGGACCTGGGCTCCGGTGTCGGCGGTGATGCGGGTCGCGGCGGCGTCGATGGTGTCCTGTTTGCGGGCGGCGATGGAGACGTGGGCGCCTTCGGCGGCGAGCGCTCTTGCGATGGCGTAGCCTAGCCCCTGGCTGGCGGCGGCTACCATGGCTACTTTACCTTTGAGTCCTAGATCCATGATGTTTAGTGTACTGAAGTCGGCGCTTCGCTCCGATGAGGCGGGGCGGGGTCGAAAAATCAACGCTCCCTCACGGTCGCGGCTCTGATTGGGGCTCGCGATATGCTCGCCGGTCACGGAAGTGTCCAATGCCCTACTGCACTTCTACTGCTATTGGCTGGCCTATTGGCGTCAGGGCGCCGTTTGATAATTTTGCCAGCGTGACCTGGTAGAGGCCGGGCTTTACTTGCGGACCGGTGCGTGGGCCTCCTCTGCCTCCTCGTCCTCCCGCAAGCGCGGTTGGCGGCGCTTCACGCAAATCCCATGAGGTACGGTGAAGGCCGGATTTGTTTGTCGCATCCAGTTGGCGCACGTGCTTGCCTGTGGCATCAAGAACTGTGAGCACCAGTTTGGTATTGGGGATCTCGTCTCGCACGTAGTAGGTCAGGAGGGCTCCGGGCGGCGGATTCGGTGAGGCGACATTGTCGCCCTGCGCGCGGTAGAAGTTGATTTCGTCAAACAGGCGCGCCTTGCGGCCGGGCGCGAAGAGCACTCCTTCTTGCGAGAGCGCTTGCGCCGAGAGACCGCGGAGCGCCGCGTAATCATCGAGCACGAAGAAGCCGCGTCCGAAACTGCCGGCCACCAGATCGCTTTCGCGCGCCTGAATTTCGAGGTCGCGAATTGTGGTGATGGGCATGCCGCCCTTGATGCGCACCCACTGGCGACCGCCATCCGGCGTAAAGCTCAGGCCGAATTCGGTGCCCGCGAAGAGCAGATTGGGATTGACCGGATCCTGCACGACGGTCCACACCGGGTCGCGCTGCGGCAGATCGCCGCTGACGCTGATCCACGTCTTGCCGAGGTCGGTGGACTTCATGATGTAGGGCTTAAAGTTGCCGCGGTGGAAATCATTGAGTGTGACGAATACGGTGTTGGCGTCGTGCGGCGAGGCGTGTACATCGGTGATGTACGTCATGTCGGGCGCGCCGGGGAAGGTGTCGCTCTTGCGCCATGTCTGGCCGGCGTCTTCCGAGATCTGCACCAGGCCATCGTCGGTGCCGACGATCAGGACGCCCTCCTTAACGGGCGATTCCGCCACGGCGGTCGCGGTGCCGAATTGATCGGTGTATGCGTTCTTCCATACCGCGTCGGCGCCCCAGAGTTTGCCCATCACGGGGATGGTGTCGCGATCGAGATTGCGAGTGAGGTCGGGACTGACGAGTTTCCAGGTGTCGCCGCGATCGTCACTGCGCATCAATCGGTTGGCGGCGATGTAGAGGCGGGTGTGGGAGTGCGGGCTGATGATGAAGGGAATGTCCCAGCGCGAGCGCAGCTTCGCGTCTTCGTCGCCGAAACGGGGGCGGATGGCGACGGTGGCGCCCGACTTGAGATCGAGGCGATTGCAGGCGATGTTCTGCGAGCAGGCGTAGACGGTGTTCGGGTCTGTGTAATCGGCGCGCGATTGGAAGCCGTCGCCGCCGCCGGTATTCATCCAGTCGCTGGTGCGTATGCCTATGCGGTTGAGAGTGCGCGAGGGCACGCCCTGGCTGCCGTTGTCCTGCGTGCCGCCGTAGATGTTGTAGAAGGGCCGGGCATTGTCCACCGAGACGCGGTAGAACTGCGTGACGGGAATGTTGTTGAAGTGGCGCCAGGTGCGGCCGTGATCGTAGGTCTCGTAGAGGCCGCCGTCGTTGCCTTCGAGCAGGTGGTTGGGGTCGGCGGGATCGAAGGTGAGGGCGTGGTTATCGGCGTGGACCTGCCAACCCGCGGCGGTGATGGTCTTGCCGAAATCTTCGGAGACGCGAACGACCATATCCATCAGGTAGACGCGGCCCTCTTTGAACGGGTCGGCGAAGATCTCGCCGTAGTATTCGGGATCCTGCACGACGAAGTCGTTGAGTTTGGCCCAGTGGGCGCCGGCATCGTCGGAGCGGTACATGCCGGTGAATTTGTTCTGCTGATTGGTGGTGATGGTGGCGTAGATGGTGTCGGGCTTCTGGGGCGAGACGGCGAGGGCGATGCGGCCCTTGTCGACGGTGGGGATGCCGTCGGTGAGTTTGGCCCAATGCGCGCCGGCATCGGTGGTCTTGTAGATGGCGGAGTCGGGGCCGCCGGCGATGATGATGCTGGTGGTGCGGCGGCGCTGGTAGGAGGCGGCGTACATGATGTCGGGATTGCGCGGGTCGATATCGAAATCGGTGACGCCGGTGTCGGGGGTGATGGTGAGGGATGCCTTCCACGTGAGGCCGCCATCGGTGGTTTTGTAGAGGCCGCGATCGCCGCCGGCGGAGAATAGGGGACCCTGCGCGGCGACCCACACGGTGTTGGAATTGCGCGGGTCCACCCAGATTCTGCCGATGTGTTCGGAGTCGGGGAGGCCCATGTTTTTCCAGGTTGCGCCGGCGTCGGTGGATTTGTAAATGCCGTCGCCGTAGCCGATGGCGCGTTGGGCCTGATTCTCGCCGGTGCCCAGCCAGACGATGTCGGGATTCTTGGGGTCGAGTGTGACGCAGCCGAGGGAATAGGATCCGCCGTGATCGAAGATGGGTTCGAAGCTGACGCCGCGGTTGGAAGTCTTCCAGAGTCCGCCGCTGGCGGTGGCGACATAGAAGACGCTGCGATTGCGCGGGTCCACGGCGACGTCGGCGATGCGGCCGGAGGAGAAGGTGCCGGGGATGTTGCGCATGGCGAGGTCGCTTACGGAGTCGGCGGTGAGGCTCGGTGCGCCGCCTTGTTGGGCGAGGAGTGTGAGGACGGCAAGGGAGAGGCAGGGGAGAAGGAAGCGCTGCATGGATTTGTTCAATATGGAACGGCGCTGGCTGCATTGCAAGCGTTACCAGGGGGCGGGCGGCGGAAAGTCCTTGACAATTAACCGTAGTGTTATATAACATATTAGTTATACATGGCGGTTATCGACACGACGTTCTCGGCACTGGCCGATCCCACTCGCCGAGCGATTCTCTCGCGGTTGGCGGTGGGCGAGGCGACAGTAATGGAGTTGGCGCAGCCATTCGCGATGAGCCAGCCGGCAATCTCGCGGCACCTTCGCGTGCTGGAAGAGGCCGGACTGATTACGCGGCGGATCGAGGGAGCGAAACGCCCGTGCCGGCTGGCAGCGGGCGGCATCGACGAAGTGGACCAGTGGCTTGGCATGCTGCGCAAAGCGTTGGACGCGAACTACGCCCGCCTCGACAAAGTCCTGGCGGAACAGACCAGGCATCGAAAGGACAAATCATGACGCTTACGAAGATGACTTTGAAAATTGAAGGCGACAAACATGTCGTCGTGACGCGGCGATTCGCGGCCTCTCCGGAGGCGGTGTACCGTGCGCATACGGAGGCCTCGATGATCCAGCGATGGATGCTCGGGCCGGAGGGGTGGACCATGCCGGTTTGCGTGAGCGAGGCGCGAGCGGGCGGAAAGCTTCGTTGTGAATGGTCGGATGGCAAGGGTAGAGGGTACTACCTGACGGGTGAATATGTGTCGCTGGAACCCTTCCGTCGGATCGTGCACGTGGAGCGTATGCACCTTCCCGACGCAACGCCGGACAATCACATAGAGACGACGTTTGAGGCGGACGGCAGCGGCACGCTGATGACGATGCGGATGACATTGCCCGATGCGAAGACTCGCGAGGCGATGCTGGCCACGGGCATGGAGCACGGCATGGAAGCCAGCTACGTTCGGCTGGAATCGCTGATTTAGGCGAACTCCGGCCTTCGGCCGGGGTACCGACTGAAGTCGGTACGCAGGCTGAAGTCCGCCCCACAAGGCGCTAGGCTTCGGCTGCTTCCGCCTTCTCGCGGCGGAGCCACAAGAGTCCGGCGCCGGCGATGCCTACCAGCATCACGGCGCTGCCGAAATAGAGATTGCGAAGGCCGCTGCGTTCCGCGACTGGTCCGGCTACGAACATCGCGAGCACCTGGGCGACGGCCATCAGCGACATCAGGCTGCTGCTGACGCGGCCGAGCATTTCCTGCGGGGTCTCCTGCTGCACCAGGGTTTGCGAGGTGACCATGTTGAACGCTGCGAAGAAGCCGAGCGCGAGCATGCCCGCGGCGGTGCTGGAGATCAGGCCGAAGAGGGCGGTGACGAAGACGGAAACTCCCATGCCGGCGAGGCCCAACATCACCAGGTGTTGTGGTGTGGAGCGCGCGGCGGCGCGCCGCACTACCTGGGTTCCCAGAATCATGCCGACGCCGATCAGCGTATTGAGAGTTCCGAATAGCGCGGCTGTGGAGTGCAGCACGTCGCGCACATAGATCGAGAGCAGGGTGCCGAAGCAGCGGACGGCGAACATGCCGGACGCCATCGAAATCATCACGAAGGAAATCACCGGGTGGGTGAAGATGAAGCGGAAGCCGTCGCCCATGGAGCGCACCACCGAGGCTTGCGGCGCCGCCGGGCGCGCGGCGCCGATGGGCAGCGTGGCAATCAGCGCGGCGGAAGCGAAGAAGCTGGCGACGTCATAGATGAAGCAGGCGTTGGCGCCCAGGGCCTGCACCAGTAGACCGGAGACCGCCGGACTGACAATCTGTGAAGCCTGCATGGCTTGAGTCATCAAGGCGTTGACGGAGAGCAAGCCGCCCGCCGGGGAGAGCGTGCGAATCGCGATGGACTGCGCCGGGTAATAGAAACTGGACACCATGCTGAGGAGAAAAAAGATTCCGTAGATGGCGTTGAGATCGCGCACGAAGATGAGCGCCACCACGAGACAGCCGCGAATGACGTCGCTTGCGATCATGGTGGCTTTGATATTCCACTTGTCGACGAAGACTCCGGCCAACGGGCTGACGATGGCGAGCGGAGTAAGATATGCGGCCATGATCATGCTGACCTGCGTGGCGGTGCCGTGGAGTTGAAATGTGACGACGCTGAAGACGGCGAAGATGGCCAGAAAGTCACCGAAAATGCTTACAATCTGGGCAATCCACAGGCGTTTTACTTCGGGAGACCGCAAAACTTCGCGGAAGCCAAGGGCAGACGCGGCGCTGGACATTCGAAACCTCTCGGGGGGGTTCGCCTATGATAGCATTCGGGCGATTTGAATGCGCCGCGCGGCGTGATATCCTGAAGCCCGATGAATGATGGTTCGATAATGCGCCTGACGGACCGCAAGGACATCGGTGTGGGGCTGTCCAGCGGTAGCATCGTTTATCACGCGGCCTGCCTGGTGGAGGAGCATGCGGATGGCGGGATCACGCTGCACGGGCGCAAGGGCGACGTGCATTACGCGCGCGACGAGTACACCAAGTGGTTCCTGGACGATAACGGTAGCGACGACACGCACTGATCGTTCAAGAACGCTCCCTTACGGTCGCGGGTCAGATGGGAGTTCAGCGCTCGCCCCACATTTCCCCGCGCGTCCGTAGCATAATGATGCTCATGACGTCGAGACGTAGATTCCTGCAAACCAGCCTGCAGGCCACTGCCGTGGCTGCCGCGCTGAGCCCCGCACTGCGCGCCGCGCAACTCAAGACCGTCGGATTCCAGTTGTACACGGTACGCGGTGTGATGCCGGCGAAGGCACAGGAAACGCTGGCCGCCATCAAGGCCGCGGGCTTCCAGGAGATCGAGGCGACCTACGCGCTTCTGGATGGGGTCTGGCCGGCGATACAGAGCACCGGGCTGAAGCCCGTGAGCATCCATCTGGATTCGAAGATGGTGACGCAGGGCAAAGCGGAAGACCTGGACCCGGTATTTGCGGGCATTAAGAAGAAGGGCTTTGAGTACGTTGTCTTCCCGTATCTGCCGGAACCGGAGCGTGGCGGCATCGACGTCATCAAGACGATCGCGGGGAAGCTCAATGTGGCTGCGGGGAAGGCACACGCCGCGGGCCTGAGCTTCTGCTATCACAATCACGCATTCGAGTTCGCTACAGAGAAGGGCACGACACTCTTCCAGGTGCTGTTGGACAACACGGACGCGAAACTAGTCGGCATCGAGCTGGATCTCTTCTGGGTCAGCGTGGCAGGACTGGATCCGGTGGAGATGCTGCAGAAGCTCGCGGGCCGCGTGCCTCTGGTGCATTTAAAGGATAAGGCGGAGGGGACTCCGGTGATGTATAAGGAATCGGTGCCGCGCACGGCGTTCAAGGAAGTCGGCAATGGCGTGATGGATTGGCCTAAGATTCTGAGGGCTGCGGCCGCGGCCAAGGTGCAGCATTATTTCGTAGAGCAGGACCAGACGCCGGGCGATCCGGTGGACAGCCTTCGGCAGAGTTACGCGTTTGTGTCGAAATTGAATTACTAATCGTTCGTAAACACTCACTTACGGCCGGCGGCTCCGATCGGAGTCGCCGGCTTATTTGATCTGCATCCATTCCCACAGTGGCGCGCCTCATGCTCTACATGGTCAGGAGGCTCGACCGATGAAAAACATGATTGCGGCTACCCTGGCGTTCGGTTTGCTTGCGGTAGGCACACAGGCTCAACAGACTCCACCCGATAACACCAAAGTAAATGAGCGCGATCGCAGCAAAGCTGCTGCGACGGCCGATCAGGCAAAAAACAGCACCACCGACCGCGATACGATGCAGAAAATTCGCAAAGCGGTGATGGCTGACAAGAGCCTTTCGACTTACGCGCATAATGTGAAAATCATCTCCCAAGGCGGCAAGGTCACACTTAAGGGACCGGTCCGCTCGGAAGAGGAAAAGTCCAACATCGAAAAGATGGCTACGGACGTAGCCGGAGCGGGAAACGTGACGAACGAGATCACGATCAAGCCCGAAGCTTCCAAGAAGAAATCCTAACTCACCAAAGGAGAAATTGAATGGCGAAAAATACGGCTGTTTTTGGAATCTATAAAGACCGCAGCATGGTCGAATCTGCGGTTGACGCCTTGGTCAATGCAGGGTACCGGCCGGCGGACATTTCCGTGCTGCTTCCGGACAACGTCGGGACCAAGGAATTCGCTCACGAGAAGAACACGAAAGCGCCGGAGGGCGCGGCTACCGGCGCGGGTACTGGCGCTGTGGTCGGCGGCACGCTCGGCCTGCTGGCCGGCATCGGGGCGCTCGCGATCCCAGGACTCGGACCCTTCATCGCGGCAGGCCCGATCATGGGTGCGCTGGCGGGTGCGGGCACGGGCGGTGTGGTTGGCGGCCTACTGGGCGCATTGATCGGCATGGGCATTCCGGAGTACGAAGCCAAGCGCTACGAAGGCATGGTGAAGGACGGCGGGATTCTGCTCTCGGTTCACTGCGACAATTCCGATTGGACGAAACGCGCGAAGGACATCCTGGAACAGACGGGTGCGCGCGACATTTCTTCGTCGAGTGAAGCCGGCGCCGATTATGCCGAATCCGACAAGCCTCGCGTACGTACTGGCGGGCAGTATTAAGAAACGCTCCCTCACGGTCGCGGCTCTGATTAGAGCATCGCGAATGTGATAGAGCGGCGCGGATTTGATTAGGCACGAAAAAAGCCCGTTGACGTTGTGAAACGTCAGCGGGCTTTTTGTGTGTAACCTGGTTCCTTAGAAACTGAACACTCCGCGGAACTGCATTCGGCGTTCCTGATTGTAAGGCGCTCCGACCTGCCCGAAGCTGGTGCTCTGAATATTCAGACTACCCACACCCCACTCGGGATGATTGAGCACGTTGGTGGCGCCCACCTGCAGGGCGATGCGCATCTTTTCACGCAGGCGGATTTCCTTGTTGATGGCCGCATCCAGGCCGAAGAAATTCTTGCCCCCTTTTAGCCTTGTGAATGGTTGTAGTGTAAGCGCTCCCATGAAGGCTGTCAAGGGTAAATCGGGAAGTGGGCGGCGGGCCTTGCAATTGTGAGCGAGATATCCCGCAAGCGTATACAAGAAGATCCTGGTGCGCGGATGGATTTCGTGCTATCCATAGGGTTACTAGGAGCGAAATGCATCGACAAGGAATGATCTCGATCTGGTTCTTCATCGGCGCGCTGTTGCTGCTTTATGGCATCCTCATCACCGGCGCCGGGCTTTATGAATTGTCGAATCCTCCGGCGCATCCGGTGGTCCACCAGGAATTGCACGCCGGAATCTGGTGGGGCGCACTACTGCTGGTGCTTGGCATCTTCTACTCTGTGAAGTTCCGGCCGGGACGTAGTTAGTCGGCGGGGTTGGGTAACTGGTCCCAACCAAAATTTCACCGCAGAGACGCAAAGACGCAGAGAAAAACGCAGAGAAGACCCATGAGTACTTGCGGGAAGCGCTAGGGCGCCAGCACTTCGTCTGGCGAGGCCGTGCCGGTGCCTTTCTTCATGATCGTGATGCTGGCCACTCGATTGCCAAAGTGCGCGGCAGTTACCGGATTTCCGCTCACCTTTAGCGCCATCGATGCTCCGGCGCTGAAGCTGTCGCCGGCTCCGCATATGTCTACCGGATTGGGAATTGGGGTGGAGTCCACCCATTGCTCACCCGCCTCGGTCACGATCAGCGCGCCCTTCTCTCCGTGCGTCACGATTAAGCAGGGCGATTGCATGTGTTGGCGGAGTGCGGGGTAGTCGATGCGTCCCAACGCCCGGTACGACGCCGCTTCGGCCTCCGCCTGATTGGGCTTCACCACGGTGTGCCGGAAATGCTCGGCGCGCAAGCGTGAGTCTACCCAGATTAATTGGTCGGGACGCTGCAGCGCGAGTCGTGCGATGGCATCGCGCACCGCGGGCGTGATTACGCCGCCTTGCGCGGTCTCCGCCTGATCGGAGACCAGGATGATGTCGTACCCGGGTGTTGCGCGTTCCAGGCGCGCGATCAGTTCGTGCTCCACGCTCTGGGGCAGCGGACTCGTGTAGACGAAATCGATACGCGGCAGGTCTTCCTCGCCGGTCTGCGTATTGATCAACTTCGTGTAGGTGAAGGTTGGGACTTCGGGAGCATCCACCAGATACTCGTGCGAGATGCCGCGCGACGCCAG
>JBDTPR010000088.1:0-14257 GCA_039932635.1 Candidatus Solibacter sp. | reverse complement strand
TGTCGAGGTCGTCAGCCCGAACGACCTGGCATCCGAGGTGGTCAGGAAGCTGAATAGGGCAATCCAGTTTTGAGGATCGGCGATGGTAAGGGTGCCGAACGGCGGCAGAAAGAAGAAGTTGAAGGTGAACGTTGCCGCTACCGACGCCAGCACCGATTCGACAAATCCCCAGGTGCTGGCAATCAGCAGCACGAGGATGAGATAAGCGAATCCGACAGTGGTGGCATTCACCGGCACGAGCAACGTCGCCGCCGCGGTGACGATAGCCACTCCGGCCAACGAGGCGGCAATTCGCAACACGAGTCCGCTCAATGTTTTCGGCGCCATGGTCACTCGGATTCTACGTGTCTACCACCAGCCGGTATCCGACCCCGGGTTCTGTTTGAAGGTGCTTGGGCCGCGCAGGATCAACCTCGAGCTTTCGGCGAAGTTGCGCAATGTATACCCTCAGATACTGGGCCTGGTCCACCTGGTTCGGACCCCAAACTTCATTGAGCAGTTGCCTGTGCGTCAGCACCTTCCCGGAGTGCGTGATCAGCGCCTGGAGAAGCTTGTATTCATGCGGCGTCAAGTGCACGTCTTCTCCATCCACACGCACCACACGACTATCAAGGTCGAGCTCAACGCGGCCGAACCGGAAGATCGTTCCAGGTTGCGCGGTACCGACCGCCCGCCGCAGCGCGGCGCGAATCCGCGCCAGTAGCTCACCCACCGCGAAGGGCTTCTCAATGTAATCGTCGGCGCCCAGGTCCAAGGCGGCGATCTTGTCCTTTTCCTGCCCCCGCGCGGACAGAACAACAATCGGCATCCGACTGGTCTCCCTCAACTGGCGGATCACTTCCAGGCCGTCGCGATCCGGCAAACCCAAGTCGAGTAAGAGTAGGTCCGGCCTCCGCAGGTTGATCTGAGCAAGTCCATCTGTGGCGGTCACCGACTCATAGTATTGGTAGTCCTCCGCAGCCAAGGTCGCGCGCAAGAATCGGCGGATAGCCGGATCGTCTTCGATGATTAAAATCAAGCCTTTCATGATTGGTTCGCCAGCGGCAGATGGATACGAAACACCGCCCCTCCGCCGGCCCGGTTGAATGCCTCGATCCTACCGCGGTGCGCCTCCACAATCGCGCGGCAGATCGGCAGGCCAAGGCCCACGCCACGGACGCCTTTGGCATTGCGCCTGTAGAACTTCTCAAAAATGCGCCGCTCATCACCTTCCGCGAACCCTGGCCCACGGTCGCGTATCTCCAGAACGACGGCATCCTCGGTCGCCTCCGCCTCTAGTTCTATCGGTGTTCCTTCGGGCGTGTACTTGTCGGCGTTCTCCAGAAGGTTCACCAGCAACTGTCCGGTCAGAACATCATCCACGTACACCAGGGGAAGATTCTCTGGAAGCCGTGTCTCCACGGGGCGATTGCGCAGTTGCCGCTCCATCCGCTGCAGTACGGAGCCGACGATCTCTTCGAGAGGATAGCCGTCGCAGCGAAGCTCGACGCCGGATTCGAGACGCGTTATGTCGAGCAGGTTCGCGACCAGCCGTCCCAGGCGCTCAGCCTCGTCGGCAATGCTATCGAGCAGTTCGTTGCGCGTCTCCGGCGAAATCCGCTCGCCCTGTGATCGCAGCGTGGTGGCCGCTCCTGTGATCGACGCCAGCGGGGTACGTAAGTCATGCGAAACCGCGCTCAAAAGCGAACTGCGCATCGCCTCAGTCTGCATCTGGACACGCGCTTCCTCTGCGGCATGATGGCTGGATGTTCGTTCCATCGCGATGGCCGTCTGATTGGCGAACAATTCCAGCAGTCGCACTTGTTCCCTGTCCAAATGCGCGGCGGATTTCGGTATGGCCGCCAGCACACCCACCACCTGCCTGGAGCCGCGTAGCGGGAGATACAGGGCAGATGCGTGTTTGAAGGGCCATATGCCGAGGCCCGCTTTGTCGCCTGTTTCGAAAACCGTTTGCGCCAACGATTCCTCCGCTCGCGGAACCGGCAGCAGGTCGGCCGACCGGCGGGAGAAATTAATCTTGCCAGCGTCCGGGAGGAAGATCACCACCTGGCAGGGCAGGACCTCTTCGGCGAACGTGCTCGCCGCCCGTGCCATCTCGAAAACGTGGTTCTCTCCAGCCAGCCTTCGCGCCAGTCTGTACAGGGTATCGGTTCTGGCTTCACGCCCCGACGCTGCCATGGCCTGCGTGCGGATGCGCGTGGTTTGGGTGCTGATTACCAGCGCCACCACCAGCATTACGGCGAAAGTGATCACGTACTCGTAGTGCGAAACGCGGAACGTAAGGTAGGGAGGCACGCAGAAAAAATCGAACGCCGCCACACTCACGAAGGAAGCCGCCACGGAGATCTCGCGGCTGCAGCGGAGCGCGGTCGCGACGACACTCAAGAGATAGACCATCGCCAGATTAGTGGCGGCAACATGAGGCCGCAGTGCGAGCGCCGCGCCCGTCGCGATTACAACCAGGAGCAGTGCGACGCCCGCCTCTCGCGGCAGTTCGTTGCTGTCCGCCGCCGGCCCGGATGGCGCCCGCAATGCGTGATCGGTCACAATTCCATTATGCGTCCCTGACTTCTTCATGGACCTTTTGCGTCAAGCCCTCCACCTTGCCCAGGATCTGCGTGCGCTGCCCGGTGTCGAGTTCCTCCTCCAGTCGCTGCAACGCCAGGCCAACCACATCCCGATGGTGCAGTTTCGAGCCCGCGGTAGTCTCCTCGCTCAAACGCAGCCAGAGGTTGTGCAAGCGGTCCACATCTTCCGGCCAGAGGCGCGGCGGATGCGGTCCGAGGTTTACGAAAGAAGACGGCCGGCCCGGAGACATGACTTCAAGCGAAAACGCGTGCCGTGGTTGTGGCAGCCGCTCCCAGGCGAGTCCGATCTGACGCGCCAACTCTTCCGAAGCCATGCGCTCCGACACGCCGGTCACCAGCCGTGAAGCCCCCACCCGGGCAGCCGTCTGCACCAGCGCGTCGAAAGGATCCACCGCCGGCACCACCAGCAGTTCGACGGTTTTGCCCTCCTTTTCAGCCAGGGAGACTACATGCGAAAAGAGCTCCTGCTCATAATCGGCAAACAGCTGCTCATTGCGCAGTTCATACTCCGAGGCGCCTGCCGAGATCTGGCGAACCGTCATGACCACAATGTCCTGGCGGCGCATGTTGGTCTTTTCGAGGACTCGTTGCAGGTGCCACATCCGCTTGTACTCGCGGACTGCCACCAGTACGCAGCCCTGCCGCGCATGCAGCGTATCGCCGTCGATTTCAGCCTGGTGGTCCAGGTTGAATTTCTCCAGGTCCGTCCGTTCACCCTGCTTCCTTTTGGCGTTGATCCGTTCGGAAATCAGGAAGAGCGTATACAACACGATCGTGAAGGAGACGCCGTAGATGGTGGCGATTCGCTTGGAGAACAAATTGGCGATGGCTACCAGGAACAGAATCAAGGTCGTCACCGCGAGACCGATTGGTAGTTCCTTCCCGCGGATGGTCACGTTCAATGGGAACTTATATTCCTGATCGTGCCTCTGGTAGCGCAACACCAGGACACCCAGGGCTTTGAGGGCGAAGCTCCAGACCACGCCGAATGCGTACGCCTCGCCCAACAGATAGACATCCCCACGGCTCGCCAGGATGGTGGCGATTTGAAGGAGCGTCATCACATTCAGAATTCTGTAAGTCGTGCCGAACTTATGGTGAGGCTTACGAAACCAGTCGATCAGCACGCCATCTTCCGCAACGCGGTTCAGGACGCCGTTGACGCCGATGAGCGAAGTGTTCACAGCTCCAGAGAGGACCAGCGCGCCTACGATGACGACGAAGACATGAAAGCCCAATTTCAAGACTTCCGGCCCGGCGAGATTCATGACCAGACCGCCGATCATGTTGTCGTAGTACTTGGGCCGCGTCGCGTCCGGAATGATCATGACCGCTAACACCGAGATCAACCCGGTACTCAGCACGGCGTACGTGCATACAATGTTGGCGGTGAGCCGCAGGTTCTGGAGCTTCGGATAAGCAATCTCGCGATAAACCTGGGCCAGGGTTTCAAAGCCGCTCATCGCCAGCAGGGAGTGGCCCATCGCAACGAACATCACCACGATTGAAAGATGCGACCAATACGTGCCGGCGAGCCATCCGAGTGACTCACGCGTAAGGTGGAGATTGGCCGGCGTGGGGGCAGGAGGCAATTGAGCGCCTCCCCGCAGAATCAGTGTCAGCGGGCCCCAAATCAGCAGCGCAACCACCATCACGGTAGTCACCTGCATGATCCGCAGCGCTTTGCCGCTCGACTCCGGAACACCCTTGATATTGCTCCGCCAGAAATATATGGTGACCGCGATGCTGAAGAACACCGCGAACGTGTTCGGGTCGCTACGCCAATGCTGTCCGAGTGACTCACTAAGTTCGTTCAGCAGACGCCCCAGATATTGGCCGGCCGATACCGCGCTGATCGGACCAGTCAGAATATAGTCCACTACCAGGGACGACACGGACAGCTTCGCCATCGTAGGCCCGATGCTGTCCTTGACGACGATATATACGCCGCCGCGCACGAACATGCTGCAGCTCTCCATGTATATGGAGCGCACCAGAAAGCTGAAGAGCATGACGCCGAGCACCATCCAGGGCGCCGATTTCCCGATGGCCTGCTCCGTGATGCCGCCGATGTAATACATCGTCGAGGCGAGGTCGCTCAGAACGATGGCGGCAGCCCGCCAGAACGAGATAAAGGTCAGGGCAACCGTGGTGGCGACTACCACTTTCGCGGTGTTGGATCGAAGGGGTGAAGATGTTTCCATACTGAGAGACTTAGTCCTTTGTTCCGCCATCGACTACGATGACCTGGTGATGGTTTTGCCTCACCGCGCGAATCAAGCCTGAGAAACAGCCCGGGCCCCACTTTCGCTGCCTGCCGATCACAACGATCGCGTGAGCGGGAATCCACTGGGGCAGCGTCTCCTCACGATCGCGGCATAGCAGCACTTTTACGTCGATCGCGGCGCCGCAATCGGCAACCAGCGAGCTCAGCGCGCCTTCGGTAAAACTCGTGGGAATGGAGGGATGATCCAGCGGCAAGGGGAATGGCACCACGTGCGGCACAAGCAACTCCAGAGCGGCGTCCAGGTTGTTTGCCATTTGGCCGGCCACGCGCAGCGCCATCCGGGTTGCCGCCGGCGTAGTGTAGACCAGATGAAGGCGCAGCCTCGGGCTTTCCACGCTCGGCCGCGGAGGCGTGGATTCTACAGCGCGCAGCGTTTCCATAATTTCAGCCTAAAAGCCGCCGCATCAGGTGCGCATAAAAATACCCGGCGTCCCCATAAAGAAAACATAAAGATGCGCCCGAGCGATTTTCAGCACAAGACCCCGACCATCGCCAATATTTCGCGTAACCATAACGCGCCGCGGCAGTATAACTGTCAGGAGCGATCCATGAACAGCACTCGAACTGTGCCCAGCCTCGATACTTTCCGTCAGGATCTGCGCTACGCCTTCCGAGGCTTGCGCCGCGACGCCGGCTTCACCGCCTTCGCGGTATTGATCGTCGGTCTCGGGATCGGCGCCAGCGCCACGGTGTTCAGCGTGGTGGACGCGCTCCTGCTTCGCCCCCTGCCCTTCAGCCAGCCCGAGCGCCTCGTCTGGATGATGAATCGCGATTCCTCAGGACTCTCCGGGCAAACCACCCAGGTCGGCCACCTGCTCGATCTTCGCCAGTACAACCAGTCGTTCGACGGCCTCGCCGCCTACTTCGCCTTCTACGGCGTGGGCGACAATCTGCTCAGCGGACAGGGCGAACCCGAGCGCCTCAGCGGCGTCCCCGTTTCCGACAACTTCTTCCAACTTCTCGGCGTGAAGCCCGAAATCGGCCGACTCTTCACCGCCGACGAGTGCAAATGGCACGGACCCAAAGCCGTCCTGCTCAGCCACGGCCTTTGGGAGCGCCGCTTCGCCGCCGATCCGTCCATCGCCGGCCGCACGCTCATCATCAACGATGAGCCCGTCACCGTCGCCGGCGTTCTCCCCGCTTCGTTCGATCTCGCCACCGTTTTCGCACCCGGCAGCCGCTTCGACCTCTACTTTCCCTTCCCGCTCAGCCCCGAAACCAACCGCTGGGGCAACACCATGGCCATCATCGGCCGCCTCAAGCCGGGCATTTCCATCCGCGCCGCGCAGGACGAGCTACGCACGTTGGCCGCACGCATCACCGCAGAGCGTCCCGAGCGCAATACATTCGAAGGCAAGATCATCCCGCTCGCCGAACGCGTCAGCGGGAACATCCGCCCGGCGCTGCTGGTACTGTCCGGCGCGGTCATCGCCGTCATGCTGATTGTCTGCGCCAATCTCTCCAATCTCCTGCTCGCGCGCACCGCCACCCGGCGCAAGGAACTTGCCGTGCGTACCGCGCTGGGGGCGAGCCGCGGACGGCTCATCCGCCAGATGCTCACCGAGGGGCTCACCTTATCCCTCTGTGGAGCCGCGCTCGGCATCGCTCTCGCGGCGGCCGGCACGCGCTTGCTCGCCAGCCTGCAATCGCTCAGCATCCCGATGCTCGCCAACGCGCGCCTGGATCTCAACGTCCTGGCCTTCTGCCTGCTCGCCGCCGTGGCTACCGGCGTCATCTTCGGCCTCGCGCCCGCACTGCAGGTGCCCGCCCATGCCCTCCACGATGTTCTGAAGGACGCCACGCGAGGCTCCACCGGCGGCCGCAGTCACCACTGGATTCGCAATGCCCTCGTCGTCTCCGAAATCGCCTTCGCCTGCGTACTCCTGGTCTCCGCCGGCCTGCTCGTCCGCAGTTTCCTCCGCGTGCTCGATGTCAACATGGGCTTCCACGCCGAGAACACCCTCGCCATTCGCGTGGACCCCGATTCGCACTACACCAATCAGGCGCAGCGCAACAACTACTTTGACGAAGTCCTGCGCCGTATCCGCTCCATCCCGCGTATCCAATCCGCCGGCCTCACCGATACGCTGCCGCTCGGCCGCAACCGCAGTTGGGGCGCCGGCGCCAAAGGCGTAACCTATCCTCGCGGCAAATTCCCGCTGGCTTACCCTCGCATCGTCAGCGACGGATACCTACAGGCGATGGGAATTCCACTCACTCAGGGGCGCGATCTCTCCGAGCGCGACCTGCCCGGCGCCGAGCCCGTCATCGTCATCAATGAGAGCGCCGCACGCGCCTTATGGCCCGGCCAGAATCCGCTGGGTCAGTGGATGCGTGCCTGCGGCGAACGGCGCGTCGTTGGCGTCGTCGGAGACGTACGCCACCTCGCGCTCGAACAGACTTCCGGGCTCGAAATGTATCTGCCGATGCGGCAATGCGGCGACATGCCGTCGGTGGATCTCGTGGTGCGCTCCTCCATACCTCCCGGCGAACTTGCCGGCATGATCCGCGCGTCGCTCAAATCCATCGCGCCGAATCTCCCGGGACAGGACTTCCGTACCCTCCAACAACTGGTGGATAAGTCCGTCTCGCCTCGCCGCTTCGTAGTGGTCTTGCTGGGTGCGTTCGCCGGCTTTGCGTTGCTCCTGGCCTCGCTCGGCATTTACGCCGTCATTTCGTATGGAGTGAATCAGCGCACGCAGGAGATCGGAATCCGCATGGCGTTGGGAGCGTCGGTCGCGCGCCTGCAGACCGGCATCGTCGCTCAGACCCTCCTCCTCGCCGCCGTGGGATTGCTGATCGGAACCATCGCCTCGCGCGCCCTCGCCCGTGCATTTCAAGACATGCTCTTTGGAGTCACCGCGAACGACCCGCTGACTCTGTTCGGCATGCCCATTCTCCTGGCGCTCGTCGCCGCCCTCGCCGGCTATCTCCCCTCCCGCCGCGCCGCGCGAATCGACCCTGCGATCGCGCTCCGCTCCGAGTAAGCCGCCGTCTCTTTACTCGCGGGCCTTGCGAGCGATCAGCAGGAAGCCGGCCTGCTTTGCATCCGCGGCCAGTTCAGCCGCCAGACCCTTGCCTGCCTGCACCATCGCGAGTTGGATTTCCAGCGTCATTCCCAGATATCCCAGGCGGCGGCTCTCCGCCAGGGTGCGATCCAAAAGGGCGCCCGCTTCGTCGCTCCGTCCCAAAGCATGAAGGACGCGCGCGTGCGTGGTATCGCGCCAGAGCCGTAGTCGAGCGTCCTTCGTGTCCGACAGGAGTTTCGCCCCGGACGCCAGCGTGTCACGGGCGGAAGCGGCCGCGCCCTGAGCCAGTTGAATGCTGGCCGTGGCGACGATGGCGTCGCCCTCACGACCCCGCGCTCCGGCACGGCGGAAGGCGGCGGCGGCATCCTGGGCCGCTTTCAAGGCCGCGGGGGCGCGTTTCTGCTCAAGCAGGATTGCGGAATGAATCACGTTACTATCGGCCAGCGCGATCGTCTCGCCGAGTTCCTGGCGCAACGCGAGGGACTCGGTGATCAGGGATGAGGCGTCGGCAATGCGGTCCATGCGGAGCGATATCATCGCCATGCCGGCGGTGGCCTGCGCAGTATTGTTTTTGTCGTGCTGCTGGCGCCGCGTGGCCAGCGCCTCGGAAAGCACGGAGTGGCTGCGCGCCAGGTTGCCGAGGTCCAACCAGACGAGGCTCAAATTGTACTGGGCCATGGCCACACCGCCGCGGTCGCCGATCGCTTTGAGAGAAGTGACCGCATCTTCGTTCATGCGGAGAGCTTCCTTCAGTTCGCCCTCGCGGCGGCGGATATTACCCATTCGGCTTCGGGCGAGAGCGGCGCTGCGGCGGTCTCCCAGTTGCTGGCGGATGTCGAGCGATTCGGCCGTGTCGTGGTGGGCGCGCGGCAGGTCGCCCATGATCTCCAGCACGTTGCCAGAGTTGTACAGGCTGGTGGCCACGCCCGCGCGGTCGCCTACGGCGCGGCGGGTTTCAAGCGCCTGCTGGTGCATGTCGAGGGCGCCGCGAAGATCGCCCAGGCGGCGCCGCAACACACCCAGGCTATCCAGGTCTGTACCGATGCAGGACTGATCGCCGAGGGTGCGGCAGACCGTGAGCGCTTCCTCATAACGCGCGCGAGCGCCTGCCGCATCGCCGCGCTGCGTGAGCACCCCGGCAGTCTCATTGAGCGCCCAGGCGACACCCTGGCGGTGACCGGCGGCGAGATAGAGTTGTTGCGACTGGGCGGCCTCCGCGAGCGCGGTTTGCGGATCGCCGGAATCGGCGGCGATCCGGCTGGCGATGAGATGGGCACGGGCGGCGAGAATTCGCATTCCCTGTCCGGCGCCGGCCTGGGCGGCGCGCAGTGCGGCATAGCGGGCGGACGTGAGGTCGGCCGCGGCCAGCATGGCTTCGGCCTCGGCGAGGTCCACGCGCGGATCGCGCGCGGAGGACGGCAGTTCGCGCAGCGAGCGCAGCGTCTGAAGCGCCGAGCGCGGGTCGCCGCCCTGCGTTTGCGCGGAGGCCAGGAGCAAGCCGTATTCCAGGTTATCGGGAACCTCCGTACGCAGCGTCTGATATGTGGCGACAGCCTGATCCCAGGCCCGCGTAGTCTCCTGATATCGACCCTGTATGGAAAGGTGCTCCTCGCGCCGCAACCCGGCAGAGAGATCGAGCGCCTTTTTGGCTTCGTCGCGAGCTTCCAGATCGTAGCCCAGCAAACCGGAGGCTGCCGAGAGCGCGGCATGCGAGAGCGCGTGGGCGGGAGCCGCGGTGACGGCATTGCGCAACAGGTCGCGGGCGCCCAGCGTATCGAACGTGCGCAGACGTTCCAGTCCTTCCGAATAGTTGCGGGCGGCTTCTGCGTTATCGGGAACGGAGCCGCGCACGGAAGCGGAATCGGTGGCCGGGGCGGCGCCGGAATCCAACTGGCGGCGCAGCACGGAGCCCGCGTTGGTCACCAGGTTGACCAGTTCCAGAAGCGAGCGGGTGTCGGAAGCCGAGGCCGTCAACTCACCGCTACTGGTTTCCTGCAGGCGCAGATCCAGGCGCAGTTTCGCGGCAGCGCCTTCGCCAATCGTCAGGTAGGAACCGAACACCACGAAGTCCGCGCTCAGGTTTTCGCGCAGTCGGCCAAGCGTCGCCCGCGTGAGTGTCTGGGGGTTAGGCAGCGCCATCTCCAGCTTGACGCGGGAGACCAGTTCGCCGGGCACGGTGCGCAACTGCCCGCCGGCCGCGAGTTCCGTGGAGAGCATCTCCGTCAGTGCCGTGCTGAGCCACTCCGCCGAGGGCTGGCCGGAAAGGTTTTGGAAGCCCAGGACGGCGACCGAGCGCCTCACGTTCAGGGCTCGCGGCGCACCGCGGCGGGCGTACACCGCAAAGAATGCGGCGCAGATCACGGTGACCAGCGCCATCGCGGCCACGGTACGCCGTGAGCGCAGGGCCAGCCGGGCTACCCGCCAGGAGAGCCTGCGCGAGCTCACGCGGCCGCCGGCGAGGTGGCGCTGCAGGTCGGCGGATAGATCGGCCACGCTGGGGTAGCGGTCCACCGGGTGCTTATTCAAAGCGGTGAGCACAATGGCGTCGAGATTACCCGAGAGTTCGCGGCGCAGCTTCGTGTGGGTGGAAGCCCGGCCTTCGAAGATCGCCGCTGCGATGGGATCTTTCGGATTGAGTTGCGCGACGGCGGTACTGGGACGAAGCGGAGTCTGCGTGGCAATGGCGTGCATGAACTCCGACGGCGAAGCTCCGGTCAGGCGGTACGGCGGACGGCCCCCCAGCAACTCGAAGAGCAGCACCCCCAGCGAATAGATGTCGCTGGCGGCAGTCACCGGCAGGCCGCGCGCCTGCTCCGGGCTGGCGTAGTGCGGGGTCATCACAGGGATGATGGTGAGCGTGGCGTCCTGCGTGGGACTGGCGACGTCCAGCACCTTGGCGATACCGAAATCCAGCAGCTTGGGCTCGCCTTCCGCGGTGACCAGGATGTTCTCCGGCTTGATGTCGCGGTGAACCACCTGGGCCTCGTGGGCGCACTGCACCGCGGCGCACACCTTAATAAAGAGCTTAAGGCGGGCCTCGATGGAGAGTCGATTGCGATCGCAGTATTGACTGATGTGCTGCCCGGCAACGTGCTCCAGCACAAAGTAAGGCAACCCCTCCGGAGTCGCGCCCACGTCGAGTATTTTGGCGATGTTGGCATGGTTGAGCGTCTGCAGGATGCGGCGCTCGTTGTAGAACCTTCGCAACACGCTATCGGTGTCCATCCCGCGCTTAATAAGCTTGATGGCCAGAATTTCGCCCGATTCCAGGTGGCGGGCAAGGTACACCACGCCCATGCCGCCCTCGCCAATCCGGCGCAGCAACTGGTATCCGTCAAGCGTGCGGCGGAGGTTCAGATCCGGAGGAGCGATGTCTTCGGGGTGCTGGTGTGGGTCCAAGTGCGATGCCCGTTCGTTAACGAATCATACCTTGAAGCGTGCCGGGAGGTGGGAGTCCCAAGCTCTGTGGGGGCTCATGGGATAATTTTTGCAGGCGCAAGGCCTAAAAGCAAGCATCCGGATGAATCCCGAACGCTGGAGAAGAATCAAGGAAATTCTCGACATCACGCTACGGCTGCCGCCGGCCGAGCGCGAGGCATACCTCACCAGGGTGTGCGAGGATGACGTGGACCTGCGCGCGGAAGTAAATTCGCTGCTCGAAGCGCAGGAGGCGGCCGGCGATTTTCTGGAAAAGCCGCTATTCCGGGAACCCGCCGATCCCGTGTTGGGCGCGCGCCTGGGCGCCTACCAGGTGGTGGAACTGATCGGCAATGGCGGCATGGGTTCTGTCTACCGCGCGGTCAGGGTAGATCAGGCGTTCCACAAGGATGTAGCCATCAAAGTGGTGCAGCGCGGCCTCGACCTGGATCGCGTGGTGCGCCAATTCCGCCGGGAGCGGCAGATTGCGGCCAGCCTGGAACATGCCAACATCGCGACGCTGATCGATGGCGGCGCCACGGCGGAAGGCTTGCCGTATTTCGTGATGGAGTTCATCCGCGGCAAACCCATCACGCACTACTGCGATGAGTTGAAGCTGAAAACCCGCGAGCGCCTGGAACTCTTCGCCACCGTATGCGCGGCGGTGCAGTTCGCCCACAACTTCGGCGTAATCCATCGCGATATCAAGCCCGGCAATGTGCTGGTGACCGATAGGGGAATCCCAAAACTGCTCGATTTCGGAGTGGCCAAGATCCTGAATCCGGACCTGCTGCCGGGAACCCAGGAATCCATCGGGACGCTGGCGGGAGCGATGACGCCGGAGTACGCGAGTCCGGAACAGATCAGCGGAGGCGTCGTGACGGAGGTCTCCGATGTGTATTCGCTCGGCGTCATGCTGTACGAGTTGCTGGCCGGCGAACGGCCCAGGGCGCGCATGGAAGCCATGCGCATCGCGGAGCCGCCGCCGCCGAGCAAAATTGCTCAGGGCCGGGGACTGGATCGCGATCTCGATGCGGTGGTGCTGATGGCGATGCAGCACGATCCGGCGAGGCGCTACGCGTCGGCGTCGGCATTCGAAGCGGACGTGCGGAGGTACCTGGACTCGCGGCCGGTGATGGCCAGAAAGGGGCGCCTGCCCAATCGCGTGGCGGGCTTCGTTTCGCGATACCGTCCCCTGGCGGCCATCTTAGGAACGCTTGCCGTGATTGTCGCGGTGGCTGTGATCGCATGGCAACTGCGCAGTCGCGCGGGAACCCTGCCAGGGCAGGTGATCCCAATCACCACCATGCCGGGCTCGGAAAGCCAGCCGGCGTTCTCACCCGATGGCAAGAAGCTGGTCTACGTGTGGAGCGGTGAGAACGGAGGCAATTCGGACATCTATATCCAGAATCTCGACGACGGCTCGGTAGTCAGGTTCACCACCGATCCCGCGGAGGATATCAGCCCGGTGTGGTCGCCCGATGGTACGCGTATCGCGTGGCTGCGAACCGGGCGGGCCGAAACAGCGGTGTTCGTCGGCCGTGTATCCGGCGGCATTCATGGCAAGATTGCCGATGTGTACCCTATCCGGCTGGAAGCCGTCGGCCGCCAACTCGACTGGTCTCCCGACGGCGAGTACCTGGCCGTGCCGGATAAGCCGCAGCCCGATGAGCCGTTTCACATCGTCCTGCTGCGCGTAAAGGATGGAGCCAGGACCGCGGTGAGTCTGCCGCCTGACAAAATCATCGGCGACCTGAGCCCGGCGTTTTCGCCGGATGGAAAGTCGCTGGCCTTCCTGCGGGCGGTGGCGAGCGGCGTGGAAGATGTGTACGTCGGGACGGTGCACGGAGGACCGGCGGCGCGTTTGAC
The DNA here is from genome assembly GCA_039932635.1 of Candidatus Solibacter sp. Taxonomy (GTDB): domain Bacteria; phylum Acidobacteriota; class Terriglobia; order Bryobacterales; family Bryobacteraceae; genus Solibacter. The sequence goes on along the minus strand of JBDTPR010000088.1, from coordinate 1,067 downwards.
GGCCGACAATCGCAACGCCCTGGCCGTGGCGTGGACTCCAGATGGACGCTGGGTGGTATTCCAGAGCGACCGGCGCCGCAACTCGGTACTGTGGCGAGTGCGCGCGTCGGGGGGCGAGCCGGAGAGAATTCCCGGCGTGGCTGAGAATGCCGCCGATCCCGCCTTCGCGCGCGATGGCCGCATGGCCTACGCGCAATTCTTCCAGGACGCCAATATCTGGCAGATCGACTCGGACGGCAAGCAGCCCCCGGTGAAAGTGATCTCCTCGACGCAGTACGATTCCAGCCCGCAATATTCGCCCGACGGCAGCCGCGTGGCATTCCGCTCCAATCGCACCGGGAGCAACGAAATCTGGGTGAGCGACAGCAAGGGCCAGACTCCGGTACAGCTCACCAGGTATGGCGGACCGCTGACGGGAACGCCGCGATGGTCGCCCGATGGAATGAATCTCGCCTTCGACACCAGACCCGAAGGGCAGGCCGATATCTACGTGGTGTCGTCGATTGGCGGTGCGCCGCGAAACCTGACCAAGTCCGAGTACGAAGATGTGGTGCCGTCGTGGTCGGTGAATGGGGCATGGATTTATTTCGCGTCCAACCGCAAGGGTGCATGGCAGGTATGGCGCGTGCCGTCGGCCGGCGGAGTGGAAGAGCAGGTGACGACCGAGGGGGGCTTCGCTGCGTTCGAATCGCCGGACGGGAAGTACCTCTATTACGCGAAGGGTCGAGGCGTCGCGGGCTTATGGCGCAAGCGGCTTCCGGCGGGTGCCGAGGAGCTGGTGTTAGAGGACTTAAAACCGGGCTTCTGGGGATACTGGGCGGTGGTAGAGGATGGCATATACTTTGCCAATCCGCCAGGACCGGGCGGTGCCGGCGGCGTCTTCTTTTATGATTTAGCCACGCGGAAAACGCGGCTCGTTTCGCGAATGGATAAAGCATTTGCGGTGACGGATTCGGGGTTCTCGGTCTCCCCGGACCGCCGCTCAATCCTCTACACGCAGGTGGATTCCAGCGGCAGCGATATCTTCATCCTGGATCGCCCCAAATAAAAACTAGCGGCTGGCCTGC